>DATHSP010000289.1:0-19902 GCA_035464075.1 Thermoleophilia bacterium
CGTGTTCGTCGGCCCAGCGCAGCAGCCCGGCGGCCATCTCTGCGTTCTGCACCATGACCACCGCCGCCGGCACCGGCGTGGTGTGCACACCGAAGATGTTCTGCAGCTTGCGGAAGTTGTCGACGCTGCTCTCGACGAGGATACGCTCGTCGGTGACGACCGCGTCCGCACCCACGATGCCCTGCAGGCTCTCGACGATGGCTTCTCGGCTCAGTGACATGTCGCGTTCCTTTGCGTCTCGGGGGGTGGCGTCGTCTCGTGGGCTGGCATCGTGTCGGCGGGCGGTCTCTCGTCAGCGGAAGATGGGGAACGACCGCTCGAGGATGGGGTCGGTGGCGGCCCGGATGCCAGTGTACACATCGTCGATCACGCGACGATAGGTCGCGGTGTTCGCGAGTTCGGGCACGAAGGTCTCGCGTCCGGCGGCCATGGTCGCGGCGGCGGTCGCGAAGTCCGGGTAGGCGCCGGTCGCGACCGCCGCGCAGACGGCCGCCCCGAGGCTCGCGCCGCTGGCGCCGATCGCACGCGAGGCCGGGACCCCGAAGACGTCCGCGAAGACGTGCATGAAGAGCGGGCTGCTCGCTCCGCCGCCGGAGACGACGATGTCGTCGAGGGTGATCGCGAGCTCCCGGCACATGTTGTCGACACAGGTCTTCATCGTCAGGGCGATCGCCTCGAGGATCGAGCGGTAGACGTGGCCGCGCGTGTGGCGCGCGTCCCAGCCGAGCATGACGCCTTTGCGGAAGGGACGGTCGGTGGGCGCGAGCCAGTCGAGGACGGTCATGAGGCCGTCGGACCCCGCCGGGGTCTGCTCGGCCTCGCGTTCGAGGTACTGCTCGCGCGCGATGCCCTCGGCCGCCGCCGCCGCGGCCAGCTCGGGGCCCAGAAGGTCGAGGAACCAGCTCAGCGTCCACATGCCGCGGCGGATACCGTGGCTCTCGTAGAGGTACTTGTGCGGGACGCAGGCGAAGTTCGTCCAGAACTCGACCGGCGCCTTGCGGTTCTCGTGCCCGTGGACCATCGAGGCGATGTAGGTGCCGAGCGAGATGAGCGCCGTGCGCTCGCCGAGCGAGCCCGTGCCGAGCGCTTCGACCGCCTTGTCGTTGGCCGTCGTGACGACCGGCAGTCCCTCCGGGATGCCGGTCGCGGCGGCGCACTCCGCAGTGACGTACCCGGCGATGTCGCCCGGCAGCTGCAGCTCTACGAGCAGGTCGCGCGTCACGTTGAACTCGGCGAACAGCGCCGGGTCCCACTGCCAGGTGTCGGTGTCGATCGGCCACTGCAGGATGATGTTGTTGGCCGCGCTGTCGCGGAACTCACCGGTGAAGCGGTGGGTCATGTAGCCCGACGAGGTGGTGGCGTAGGCGAGCTCGGGGTCGTCGGGGAGATAGGGCTGGTAGGCGCGCGCGTCCATCCAGCTCATCACCGGCTGCAGCAGCGAGCCGTCGGCCTTGAGGAACGCCTTGCAGCAGCGGATGGTGCAGAGGCCGACGCCGAGGATGTCGGCCGGGTCGCCGGGGAAGGCCGCCATCGCCTCGCGGCTCGCCGCGGCGATCGACTCCCAGAGGTCGTCGCCGGGGTGCTCGACGATGCCGGGCTCGGGCCGGCTCATGGGTCTCAGCACGCGCCGGCCCTGGCAGACGACGGTGCCCTCGAGGTCGTAGACGACGACCTTGGAGCTCTGGGTACCGCCGTCGACGCCGATGAGGTACTTGCCGGCCATGAACGCCCCCTACCCCGCGCCGGTCAGCGGACCAGGTAGCCGCCGTCCACGACGAGGACGTGGCCGTTGACGTAGTCGGAGGCGCGGCTGGCGAGGAAGACGACGGTGCCCATCAGGTCGGCGGGGTCGCCCCAGCGCGCCGCCGGGACGTGCTCGAGCACCCGCCGGTTGGTCTCGGGGTCGCTCCGCGTCTGCGTCGTGATCTCGGTCGCGTAGTACCCGGGGGCGATGCCGTTCACCTGGATGTTGTGCTCGGCGAGCTCGTCGCAGTAAGCCTTGGTGAACCCCGCGAGGCCGTGCTTGGTGGCCGCGTACGCCGAGGACCAGCGTCCGCCGAGGAAGGAGAACAGCGAGCAGATGTTGATGATCTTCCCGTGGCGCTGCGGGACCATGTGCCGCGCCGCCTCGTAGCTCATCTCGAAGGCGGCGGTGAGGTTCACGGCGACCGTCGCGTCCCAGGGCCGCCGGTCGAACTCGAGCACCTCGGCCAGAGGGCAGACGCCGGCGCTGTTGACGAGGATGTCGACGGAGCCGAAGCGCTCGACGCAGGCAGCGACGATCTGCCCGGGCACGCCGGGCGCGGTGATGTCGGCGGTCATCGACTCGTAGCGGACGCCCTCGGCCTCGACCAGCGCCCGCGTGGCGCCGCCGTCGTCGACGATGCTCGGGGCGAAGACGTCGGCGCCGGCTTTGGCCAGCGCCAGGGTGAAGGCCTGGCCGAGCCCGGTGTTGCCGCCGGTCACGATGGCGTGCCTGCCCCTCAGGGAGAAGAGGTCCATCGTGAAGTCGGTGATGTCCATCGCTGCAGTCTCCCTCGCTTGGGACCGGCCGGCGCGCGCAGGGCAGCCGGCCGGTCGCTCAGTGCTCCTCGATGACCTGCGTCGGACGTCGTGCGCCCGGGGCCGAAGCCCCCGCAGTATTCGACCAGATGTTCGCGAAGTCAATCATACGAGAGAACATTCTGCAGGCTCGCAAGCCGTGCGGGAACAATTCGTCACTCCGGCGCCAGCTCAGCCGGGAACCCGGGCGCGCGCAGGTCGGTGCCGACCGCCTCCTCGAGCATCTTGACCACCATCGGCGATTGCGCCCCGCCCCCGTACATGGCGCGGGCGCGGGCGAAGATCTGCTCGGTCAGGCCGCCGAGCTCCAGCGGGACGCCGAACTCGCGGCCCATCTGGTGGGCGAAGAAGAGGTCCTTGCGGGCCAGGTCCATGGTGAAGTTGATGTTGTAGCTGCCGCTCAGGATCAGCTGGCCCTCGGTCTCGTGGACGAAGCTGTTGCCCGAGCTGGCCCTGATCACGTCCCAGGCCAGCTTGAGGTCGATGCCGCCCTTCTTGGCGAGCATGAGCGCCTCGCCGTCGGCGACGAGGTGGATGAAGGCCAGCATGTTGGTGATCACCTTGATCACCGAGGCCTGGCCCAGCTCGCCGATGTAGAACACCCGCCCGCCCATCGCATCGAAGGCGGGCCGGTGCTTCTCGAAGACCTCCGGCTTGCCGCCGACGAGGACGGTGATCATGCCGGCGGCGGCGCGGTGCACGCCGCCGGTGACCGGCGCCTCGAGCGTGTCGATTCCCTTCGCGGCGGCCAGCGTCGCGAGGCGCTGCAGCTCGTGCGAGTCGTTGGTGCTCATGTCGATCCAGGTGCCGCCGGGGGCGAACGCCTCCAGGACGCCGCCCTCCTCGGCGACCACGGAGGCGACCGCCTCCGGCGAGGGCAGACAGGTGATGATGGTGTCGGAAGCCCGCGCCGTCTCTGCGATGGAGCCGGCACAGGCGGCACCCGCCTTGCCGAGGTCGACCGAGCAGCTCGCGTCGACGTCGTAGACGGTGAGCGGGAAGCCGGCGCGCAGCAGGCTCCCGGCGAGGTGCCTGCCAAGGGCGCCGAGCCCGATGTAGCCGATCTTCATGGTCATGCTGCCTCGCTTCGTCGTGGGGAGGGGGCTGTCGAGGAGGGAGTGGCGCTAGCCGCGACGCGCGCGACGCACGCTCTCGGTGTCGGCGCGGCAGATCGCGGCCAGCTCGTCGAGCTGGCCGTCGTCGAGGTAGGGGGGCTTGTCGGCGTGCGCGGCGAGCAGGCGCTCGACCTCGGCGCAGGCCACATCGTGCTCGGTCTCGGCGTCGTCGACCCACTTCTCGTAGGAGACCCGGTTGGAGATGGTCGGCATGAGGTGCTCCCCCGCCCGGATGCGGCGCGCGGTCTCCTTCTCGCCGAGGTGACCCCCGCCTGGGCCGACCTTGGCGATCGACTCGGCCGCCAGCGTCGCCGGCGAGACCTCGACGGCGCCCTGCAGGCGCCGGACCATGGCGGCGATCTCGTTGTCGACGACCGACTGCGGGAGGTACATCGTGTTGTGCGAGTCGATGAGGCCCCAGCCGGAGACGATGTCGGGGTTCGCGGCGCACACGTTCGCGACCTTGAGGGCCTTCTCGTAACCGGTCTGGAGGCCCGGGTGTTTGCTGTCGGTCGAGAGCCCGGGGTGCATCGTCGGGACGCCGACGGTGTGGCCCGTCTCGGTCGCCATCACCGCCATCAGCGCGCTCTCGACGCAGCCCAGCGAGAAGGTGGTGCGCAGCATGTCGAGGACGCCAGAGCCGAAGGCGAAGACGAGCCGCGCCCCGGGCGCCGCGACCTGCAGCGCGGTGGCGATGCCGAGGAACTCGGCGAGCCCCTGGACGACGGTGCCGGCGAGCGTCACCGGAGAGGTCGCCCCGGCGATCGCCATGGAGTAGATCTTGACGGGCACGCCGTGCCGGGCGAGGGCGACGTGGACGTCGAGCGCCTCGCCGTCGACCTGCAGGGGCGAGGCGGCGGTGACCACGGTGGAGATGCGCGGCCGCTCGCGAAAGCGCTCGAGGTCGCCGGCGAGGGTCTCGCAGATGCGCAGTACGGTGTCGACCTCGCGAGGGCAGTCGATGAAGGTCACGTGCCGGCGCGTCTCGGTGAGCAGCGTGAAGTACTCGACGAGCTCGCGACGGTCGATCGGGACGTCGCCGGCGCTCACCTGCGTCGCCATGAGATCGAGCTCGGGCAGCTCGTCGAGCAGCGAGGTGCACTCGAGGAAGTCCTGCAGCGTGCTGGGGCGGCGAGCCCCCGTGCGGAAGTCGAGGGTCTTGGCCACGCAGCCGCTGGGGACGAAGTGGAACGGCTCTCCCTCGCCGAGGAGGACGTCGTCGGCCGGTGTCGCCCCGGCCATCACGAACGAGCGCGGGCAGCGCGCGAGCGCCCAGGCGACGAGCTCGCGCGGCAGGCGCGCGAGACCGGTGGCCTGGTCGACCTCGGCGCCGTGCTCGGCGAGAAGCGGGAGCACCTGCGAGCCCGTGAAGCGCATGCCGGTCTCGGCGAGCACGCCGACGGCGGTCTCGACGATCGCGCCGATCTCGTCGGTGGAGAGCCAGGTCGTGCTCGCCTTCATGCCTTCACGCTCCTCGCGAGGCCGCAGCCTCTCATGTGACGCCGGGCGCCGGCGGGCGCCGGCAGGCGCCACCATGGCACCGCCACCCGAACGTGTCAAGCGGGCCGTCACGGTTTCTTATGATCGAATGGATATCGTCCGCGCTTGCGCGAATGAATCTTGCATAGCGCTAAGGATTCCTTATCATGATGGCGCTCAATGTCAGGATTCGTCAGAGAGGAGGTGCGTCATGGTCAGAGCCGGGCAGGCACCGTTCGGGACCGTCGCCATGGACGACCTCGACCGGCGCATCGTGCGCCTGCTGCGCCCCAACGCGCGCCGCTCGTACGCCAGCATCGCCCGCGCCCTCGGGGCGTCCGAGCCGACCGTGCGCAACCGCGTCGAGCGCCTGATCGTCAAGGGCGCCATCCTGCCAATGGCCAGGGTGAACCCGACGGCGATCGGGTTTCCCGTCGACGCGATGGTGGGCATCCGCGTCAACCGGGGCTACGGCAAGGGGGTCGGCGCGCGGTTGGCGCAGATGGAGAACGTCTCGTACGTCGGGTACACGACCGGCACCTTCGACCTCCTCATCGAGGTGCATCTCCCGGACAACGAAGGGCTGTACAAGTTCCTCAACGAAGACCTCGAGGAGATCGAGGGCATCGCACATACGGAGACCTGGCACATCCTCCGCGTCGAGAAGGTGAACTTCGAGTGGGAGGGTGAGAGCGTCGGACGGCAGCCGCTCGAGACTGTCGCCGGCCGGGGAGGGACGCCGTGAGGATCGGATGCGTCGGTCTGGGGCACATCGGCTACCACGTCGCCGCCAATCTCATCCGCGCGGGGCACGAGGTGACGGTGCACGACCTGCGCGCCGAGGCCGCCGAGGGTCTCGTCGCCGCGGGGGCCTCCTGGGCCGCCACGCCGGCCGCCGTCGCAGGCGCCTCCGAGGCGGTCGTCACCTGCCTGCCGTCGGTCGCCGTCTCGACGGCGGTCGTCGAGGGGCCGGACGGCCTGGCGGGCGGGTTCGCAGCGGGCGGCACCTGGATCGAGATGAGCACGACCGACGCCGATGAGCTCCGGCGGCTGGCCGGGCTGCTCGCCGAGCGCGGCGTCGACACCCTCGAGGCCCCGGTGACCGGCGGCGTCCACAACGCCTCCTCGGGCACCATCACGGTGCTCGTCGGCGGCGACGAGCAGGTCTTCGCCCGACACGAGGGCGTGCTCCGCGCCGTCGGCGGCAAGGTCTTCCACGTCGGCCCGCTGGGCAAGGCCTCGGTCATCAAGGTGATCACGAACATGCTGGCCTTCATCCACATCGCCGCCTCCGCCGAGGCCTTCATGCTGGCGAAGCGCAGCGACATCGACTTGAGGATGGCGTGGGAGATCATCCGCGCGAGCTCCGGCAACAGCTTCATCCTCGAGACCGAGAGCACGACGATCCTCGGGGGCAGCTATGACGTCGGGTTCTCGTTCGACCTCTGCCTCAAGGACCTCGGCCTCGCCCTGGCGCTGGGCCGTGAGCTCGACGTGCCGCTCGACATCGCCGGGACCGCCGAGCAGCTCTTCATCCGCGGCCGCGCCCGCTACGGCGGCGAGGCCGAGTACGCCATGGTCGCGAAGCTGCTCGAGGAGGCTTGCGGCACCGACCTCCGCGCCCCCGGCTTCCCGACCACGCTCGAGGAGTACCTCGCGACGATGCCCCGCGCCGGGACGGACGAACGGCGGTAGGCTCTCCGGTGTCACGCGGCGCCGTCGTCGGGAGGACGGGTGGACGCGGTGGGCCGGCGCTCCCGGAGGGGGCAGGCGGTAACGGCCGTGACGAAACGAAAGTCGGTCTCGCCATCGGCCGACGACGCTTTACGCGTGCAGAGCGAGTCCTGACGATGTAATGTTCAGCGACGCAGGCCGCCGGATCCCCCGGCGGATCGGGTACCTCGAGCCGGGAGTGACGATGTCCGAGAGCAGCAGGCAGATCGGCGCCGGTCGGGTGAGCTTCCTCACCGAGGAGCAGAAGCGGCGCATCTACGACACGGCGCTCGGGATGCTCGCCGACATCGGCATGGTCGTCCTGCACGATGAGGGCGAGGCGGTCATGCTCGAGGGTGGCTGCACGAAGGACGCGGACGGCCTCGTGCACGTGCCGGCCGGTCTCGTCGCCCGGGCGCGCGAGACGGTGCCGGCGAGCTTCGTCGTCTACGACCGCGACGGCGAGCCGGCGATGGACCTCGGGGGCCGGCGCGCCTACTTCGGCAACGGCTCCGACGTCATGCACCTCCACGACCTCGAGACCGGCGAGCGCCGCCTCGGCAGGCTCGACGACGTCACCGAGGCCGCGCGCCTCTGCGACGCCCTGCCCGAGATCGACTTCGTCATGTCGGGCGCCTACCCCGACGGCATGGAGGCCGGGGAGGCCTACCCGAAGCAGTTCCGCGCCATGATCCAAGCGACGACCAAGCCGCTCGTCATGACCGCCGGCGGCGTCGAGACCGTGGAGCCCATGTGGTGCATGGCCTGCGAGGTGCGCGGCGGCGCCGACCTGCTGCGCGCCAAGCCCTACTTCGTCATGTACAACCAGCCGGTCAGCCCGCTCAAGCACCCCTTCGAGACGGTCGACAAGCTGCTCTTCTGTGCCGACCGCGGCATCCCGTCGACCTACTGTCCGTCGCCCGTCGCCGGCGGGACGGCGCCCATCACCACCGCCGGCCAGATCACCCTCGGTCTCGCCGAGGCGCTCTTCGGTCTCGTCATGCACCAGCTGCGCGCCCCCGGGGCACCGTTCGTCATCGGTCAGGGGCCCAACACCCTCGACATGGCGACCTCGCAGTCGTCCTACAACTCCCCGGAGTTCGTGCGCGCCTACGCCTGCGAGGTCGAGATGGCGAAGTGGCTGGACATCCCCAACTGGGGGTTCAGCGGCCACACCGACGCCCAGGTCGTCGACGCCCAGGCCGGGATGGAGGCCGACGAGCTGACCAAGCTCTCGATGCAGCTCGGCGCCAACCTCAACCACGATGTCGGCTACATGGACTTCGGCCTCTCGGGGTCGCTGGCCGAGGTCGTGCTCGTGGCCGAGTTCATCGCGCGGAACCGGCGCCTGCTGGCCGCGCTCGAGGTCTCCGACGAGACCCTCGCCGTCGACGTGCTGAGGGCGGTCGGGCCCGGAGGCGACTACCTCGGCCAGCGGCACACCAGGCGGCACTTGCGCGACTCGCAGTGGCGGGCCACGCTGCTGAACCGCATGAGCCACGAGCGCTGGTCCGAGAGCGGCGCGCTCGACGTCACCGAGAAGGCGCGGCGCCGCGCGCTCGAGCTGCTCGCCACGCACGAGGTGCCGGCTCTGCCCGCCGACCTGCTCGCCAGGCTGGACGCGGTCGTCGCGCCCTGACCGAGCGGCGCGGGGTTCAGGCGGAAGCGCCGGCGTCCGAAGGCGCCGCCGCGTCTCCTCAGAGGGAGAAGACGATGCAGGCATACCAGCTCGTTGAGTGGCAGCAGCCCCCGGAGCTTCGTGACGTGCCCGTGCCGGAGCCCGGGCCCGGCGAGGTGCTGATCAAGGTCGGCGGTGCGTGCGCCTGTCACACCGACCTGCGTGTCATGGACTGGCCCGCGGGCACACATCCGTACGAGCTGCCCTTCACACTCGGTCACGAGAACGCGGGCTGGGTCGAGGTCCTGGGAGCGGGTGTCGACGGGTGGCGCTCCGGCGACGCGGTCGCCGTCTACGGCCCGTGGGGCTGCGGTCGCTGTGCGGCCTGCCGACAGGGCCGGGAGATGCAGTGCGAGCGCAACGCCCTTGTCGACACACCCATCGGAGGCTTCGGTCGCGACGGCGGAATGGCCGAGTACATGCTCGTCCCGAGCGCCCGCTGGCTGACGCCGCTGCACGGGCTTGACCCGCGCGATGCGGCTCCGCTAGCGGATGCGGCGCTGACCCCCTACCACGCGATCAAGTCGTCTCTGGCGCTACTCGGTGCGGGAGCCTGGGCACTCGTGATCGGCGTCGGCGGGCTCGGGCATATGGCGGTGCAGCTGTTGCGTACGGTCACGCCGGCCCGGGTGATAGCGATCGACGTTGATGAGTCAAAGCTGGACCTCGCGCGTGCGGTCGGCGCCGACCAGGCGATCGCGGCCGGTGAATCGGCGGCCGGCGAGGTCCGCGACCTCACGCGCGGTCTGGGCGTGACAGTCGTCTTCGACTGCGTCGGATCGGATCAGACGATGAGGCTCGCGGCGGATGTCGTGCGCGAGGGTGGCGCGGTGCAGGTGATCGGCCTGGCGGGCGGGACCCTCCCGTTCGGCTACGGGGCGCTGCCGTTCGGCTGCAGCCTGACGATGCCCTACTGGGGCAGCATCGCCGAGCTGCTGGAGGTGCTCGAGCTTGCGCGTGACGGCAGGATTCGCGCCCGTACCGAGCGCTTCGCGCTCGACCAGGCGGCGGACGCCTACGAGCGCCTGCGTGCCGGGACCCTTCAGGGACGAGCCGTCATCACACCGAACGGCTGAGAGGCCAATCAGGCCGACGCGTCCAGCGGCTGCATCGCGGTGGCCGCCCCAGGGCACGTCGTCGAGCACAGACCGCAGGCGCGGCAGGCCGTGGGTTCAAGGAGCGATCGAGCCGCGGCAGGATGAAGTCGGGTGCACCGACGATGCCCGCGAGCCGCGCGTCGACAGTCAGTCGGGCGCCGCCTCGACCAGCGGGTCGAGGTCGAGGCGGCGTACCAGCTCGGGCGCGGGGATGCCCTCGCGCGTCCAGCCCATGAGCTCATAGAGCTCGTGTCGCACGTCGTCGAGCTCGACCACGCCGTCGCCGCTCGGGAGGCTCTCGAGGCGGCGCTCGGTGAAGCGCACCGGCAGCCTGTCGGCCTCGCCGTCGACACCGCAGCGCAGGTTGAAGAGGCGCTCCAGGGTGACGATGCGCTCGCCGGCCGTGAACAGCTCGTCGGCGGTCAGGGGAAGCCCGGCGAACGCGGTGAGCTCGGCCTCGAGCTCGAGATCGAAACGGTTCAGCAGGCTGAGGACCGGGACCTTGCAGAGGCCGAGCGCGTCGATCGCGGCGCTCACGATCATGCTGCGTCGCACGAGCGCCGCTTTGCCCTTGGGCGAGACGGGGTCGGCCGCCTCGGCGCTGCCGTACAGGCGCTCGGCCTCGGCGGCCGGCAGGTCGAACTCGTGGTGAGGGTAGATGCTCGTGTAGTCGGCGCCGCGGCTCGAGACGGCGTAGCCGAGGGCCGTGGCCCAGGCGGCGCGCGGGTCGAAGGCGCTGAGCTCGAGACCCTTGACGTGGTAGGCGTAGCGGTGGGTGCCACGCCCGAGCGCGGTCGCCGCACGCTGCACGCCGTGTCCGAGAAGGCCGGCGAAGCCATCGCCGGACGCCATGCCCTCGAGCAGCGCGCCGGCCGCCTCGGCGTCCCCCCAACGCAGCTCGACACCGTCGGTGTCGGCGGCGGTGATGATGCCGCGGTCGTACACATCGAAGGCGAAGGCCAGGGCGCCGCCCGCCGAGATGGAATCGAGGCCGAGAGCGTCGCAGCGGTTGTGCAGGCGCACCACCGCGGCGGGGTCGTCGATGCCGAGTTTCGGCCCCAGCGCGACCAGGGGCTCGAAATCGGGCCGCTGGCCGACGAGGTCGGCGCCCGCGGCCCCCGGGTCGGCCCCCGCGGCCGCGATCCGCACCTCGGCCTTGCACTGCACGGGGCAGTGCCGGCATCCCGAGCGCTGCTGGAAGAACTGGTGGACGGCCGCGCTGTCGACGGCGAGGGGTCCGTCGTTGCGGAAGGCGGCGAAGTTGCGTGTGGCCAACAGACCGCGTTCGCTGCCCCACTCCATGCCGAACGTGCTGCCGTAGCGGTGGAAGTCGCGGAAGTTGTCGGCGGCGACGACCTTCTTCACGTAGGCGCGGGCGAGACCGGCGAGCTCGCCGGTCTTCACGGGCGTGGCCGCGCCCCCGGCGACCGCGATGGCCTTGAGGTTCTTGGCGCCGAGCACGGCGCCGAGGCCGGTACGGCCGGCGGCATGACCACGGCGCGAGACGAGACAGGCGAGCGGGAGCAGCCGCTCGCCGGCCGGCCCGATGACCAGGGCTTCGGCGCCCTCCCCCGGGAGCTGGGCGGCGACGGCCGCCTGGGTCTCCACCGTCTCGAGCCCGACGAGGTCGCGGGCGTCGCGGAGCTCGATCCCCTCGGGGGAGAGCGAGAGCCACGAGAATCTCGGTGCCGCGCCGCGCAGCACGAGAGCGGCGATGCCGGCGGCGCGCAAGACGAACCCGAAGCCGCCGCCGACGTTGGAGCTGCCGAGGAGGCCGGTGAGCGGTGAGCGCGCCGTGACCTGCAGGCGCGAAGCAGTCGGTGCCCCTGTACCGGTGAGCAGGCCGGGTGCCAGGATCAGCGGGTTGGACGGGCTGAGCGGATCGGTGCCGGGGCCGGTCGTGCGCCAGAGCTCGAGCACGCCGAAGCCGCGGCCGCCGAGGATCGACCGGGCCGCGGCCTCGTCGAACGGCCGTCGCGTGGTCGCGCCGGTCGCGAGGTCGACGGTCAGGATGTCGCCGAGCTGGGTCATCACTCTCGCAGTCAGGTGGACGGTCGGGGGTCCGGTGAGCCGGGGTCGCCGGGCCGGGGACGAGAAGGAGCCGCCGGGCGGCGCGCCCTCAGGCGGGCGCCGCCGCTCCCGCGGGCGTCAGCCGTGGTGCAGCGGCTCGACGGTCCAGAAGTGGCAGTTGGGGCGCCAGCGCGGGCGCACGCCGAGGGCGGTGGGCCTCTCGTCGTCGTTGGCGCGCGAACGCGGCACCGCACTCCCATCCATCGACTGCTGACACTTGCGATGATAGTCACAGCGGCGCGGCCCGGCAACAGGGCGCCCCGTCGGTCAGCTTGCGGCGCGGCGGGGCTCCATCGTGATGGCCGCCTCCGGGCAGCCCGTCGCGCACAGCCCGCACCCGCGGCACTCCGATGCCGTCAGCACGAGCTCCGCGTCGCCGTCGCGGCCCTCGTGGATCGTCAGGGCCCCGAACGGGCAGCGCTCCGTGCAGCGGCCGCAGAGCGAGCAGGCGTCGGGCAGGGGACGCGCGAGGTAGCGCCGGCGCGGCCAGATGTCGCCGACCCCGAGACGCTCCGCAGCCAGGTGCGGCTGACAGCAGCAGGTACAGCAGTTGCAGATCGCGTGCGGGTCGGTCTCGCCGCCGAGCCCGACGTAATCGGTGTGGGTGAGCCCGGCCGCGTCGGCCTCGCGCAGGATCGCGATGGCGCGCTCCTGCGAGATCTCCCACCCGAGGCCGCGGTCGTTGGCGAAGCGGATGCAGTTGTAGATCGAGTGATCGCAGGCGCCCTTCAGCGTGCGGCAGTCGCAGGGCCAGAGGTAGACGCGCTCCTGGCTGCGCACGAGGTCCTCGGCTTCGGAGAGGAGGAGGTAGGCGTAGTCGGCGTCGGGCCCGGGGTCGGGGTGGCCGTCGCGGAACCGCGTCAGGGTCTCGCGCACCGACTCGGCGTAGTGGGCGAGCCACCAGTCGGCAAGCTGAGCCCGGACGTCGTCGGGCACGTCCTTCCAGCCCTCGAACTGCGCCCAGAGCGCCGAACGGTCGAGGAACGACGCCGCGGAGACCCCCTCGTCGGTCGGGTCCACGACGTAGCGGCGGTGGGCCCTGTCGAGCCGGGTCTGCAGCTCGTCCTCGCCAAGACCCAGGGCGCCGGCGAGGTCCTCCGCAGTCCGCGGCCCGCCGGCGAGCGCGAGGACGAGCTCGACGTCGTCGGCGTCGTAGAACCTGTCGAGCCACGGCAGGACGAAGTCCGGTGCTCGGACGACCTCGGCGACGCGAGACCAACGAGTCGGGGAGGCGTTCATCGAGGCCTCCTCAGAACCCGCCGGGCCCCACGTACGCCTCGAGACCGGCCGCGGTCTCCTCGTAGATGCCCCAGACCTTCTTCACCGGGGTGAGGTTCTTCCAGTAGCCCTTGCTGCCCTTCGGCGTGACGAGGATGTCGCCGGGGCCGGCCACGTGGACCTCCCCGTCATCGTCGGTGACTTCGACCTGCCCCTCGAGGATGTAGGCGATCTCGTGGTACCCGCGCTCGAAGTGGCGGCGCTGCACGTCGCGCTGCCAGAGGCCGAAGCTGAACTTGTCGTCGGCGGATCTGGCGGCCGTGAACTCCTGGCCGGGCGGGTCGGTCTCTTCCGCGTACCTCATCGCCTCGTCCCAGGTGATGTCCTCGGGCTTGATGACGCGGATCCTGGTGTCGATGCCGTCGTTCACGGGTCCCTCCTGAGTGCGTCGCCGCGCCGGCCGTGTACCGTCCCCGTGCGGGCGGCCGGCGCGGCGCGGGCGTCTGTCCGTGCCGGACTTCTAGCACGGGGCCGGAGAGGCGGCAAGTAGAATGGCGGCGCGGGACCGAGGCCCGCGCCGCACTGACCGCCGCAGGAGGACGCCGTGAGCCAGGAGGACGCCGTGAACGAGCAGGATGCGACCCGCCGGGCGCAGGATGCTGCCCATCCGGAGGAGGACGCGACCCGGCGCGCGGAGGACCCGAGTTTGACCGGCGACGCGACCGGCGGCTTCCGCTCGCCGCTCGAGGAGAAGGTTGCGCAGAGGGTGCGCGAAGCCCGCGAGGAGCTCGTCGCCCTGACCGCGGAACTGGTCGCCTGCGACACGACGGCCCGCGAAGGCCCGATGCCGGCGCGCGACGAGGAGAAGCTGCAGCGCGTCCTCGCCGCGCGCCTCGGGGCCCTCGGCGCGGCAGCGGAGCTCTGGGAGCCCGAGCCGACCGGGGACGGCGACCGCTTCCTGCCGGGCGGCCTCGACTTCGTCGGCCGCCCTCAGCTCGTCGCCACGCTGCCCGGCGCCGGCCGCGGGCGCAGCCTGCTGCTCAACGGCCATATCGACGCCGTCGACGTCGAGCCGCGCGACCGCTGGACGAGCGATCCCTTCGTCTGCGTGGAGCGCGACGGCGCCCTCTTCGGGCGCGGCGTGAACGACATGAAGGGCGGCATCGCCTGCCTCGTCGTCGCCCTCGAGACGCTGCGCCGGCTCGACGTTCGCCTGGCCGGCGACGTGGTCTTCTGCACGGTCACCGATGAAGAGTCGTCGGGGGCCGGCGGGCACCGCGCCGTCGAACACGGAGTGCGGGCCGACGCCGGCATCTGCGCCGAGCCGACCGACTTCGCCGCCTGGGTGAGCTGCCGGGGTACGGTGACCCCGACCATCACCATCGAGGGGCGCGCCGGCCACGCCGAGATGCGCCAGCCGCACTGGCGCGAGGGCGGCGCCGTCAACGCGATCGAGCGCCTGGTGCCGCTGCTCCAGGCGATCCAACGCCTGCGCGAGGACTGGCGCACGCGCCCCGACCAGCAGCACCCGCTGCTGAGCCCGGGCGACATCGTCCCGACGGTCGTCAAAGGCGGGAGCTGGATCGTCACCTACCCGGCGAGCTGCGAGCTGACCTGCGACGCGATGTACCTGCCGGGGCACGTCGACGCCGCCGGCACCGGCAAGGCGATCGAGGACGAGATCGTCGCCTGCCTCGAGGCGGCGGCCTCCGCCGACCCCTGGCTGCGTGAGCATCCGCTGACGTGGAGCTGGTCCTGCGACGTCGTGCCGGCCGAGATGCCGGCCGACCACCCGCTGGTGACGACCGCCCTCGGCTGCGCGGCGGCGGTCGGCCGCCACGGCGTCGCGGCCGGCCTCGACAGCTGGCACGACGCGGCGACGTTCACGCGCGGTGGCACGCCGACCTTCAGCTTCGGCCCGGACGGCGTCGAGAGCGCCCACGCCGTCGACGAGCGCGTGACGGTCGAGGCGATGCTCGACTACACGACGGCCATCGCCGTGACGGCGCTGCGCTGGTGCGGCATCGACGGGTGAAGACGGTCCGCGACCCGGCGCCGCAGCGCGTCCGCGACCCGGCGCCGCAGCGCGTCCGCGGCCCGGCGCACGAGAGGGTCTGCGGCTCGGCGTCGCGGAGGGTCGGCGACTGGACCGGGCAGGCGGAGGCCGGCGGGCGGTGAAGACGCGCGCCGGGCGCAGCGGCTAGACTCAGCGCTGCGACCGGCCGGGGAGACGAGCGGCTGGCGGACCGATCCATCAGTCACGGGTCGCCCGCACGAGCGGCGCCCGCGCGCCTTGCGGCAGGAGGGACAGAGGATGAAGATCGCACCCTTCGGGGTCGAGCAGTGGATGAACGCGCACGAGGAGTCGGCGACGTTCAACGTCGGCGAGACGTGCGTGCAGTCGCTCACCCTCGACGAGCTGCTCGCCCTCGACGACGACCCCGGGCGCGCGCTCGCCGAGCTACGCGCGCTTCAGCTCACGTACGGCCACATCTACGGCTCGCCGGAGCTGCGCGCCCTCATCGCCGCGCTCTACGCCCGGGTGACGCCTGAGCAGACGCTGGTCACCAACGGGGCGATCGGGGCCAACTTCCTCGCCCAGTACGCCCTTCTCGAGCCCGGCGACCGCGTGGTCTGCGTGCAGCCGACCTACCAGCAGCTCTTCTCGGTGCCGGCTTCGTTCGGCGCCGAGGTCGTGCCGCTCCCGCTGCGGCCCGAGAACGGCTGGCTGCCCGACCCGCAGGAGCTTCGCTCCCTGCTGCGGGCGCCGACGGCGATGGTCGTGATCAACAACCCGAACAACCCGTCCGGCGCGCTGATGGACGCCGAGGCCCTCGGGGAGCTCGTCGCCGTCGTCCGCGAGAGCGGCGCCTGGCTGCTCGCCGACGAGGTGTACCGCGGGCTCGAGCACGACGGGGTGCGCGTGCCCTCGGTCGTCGACCTGTACGAGCGCGGCGTCAGTACCGGCAGCATGTCGAAGGTGTACTCGCTCGCCGGCCTGCGGGTCGGGTGGGTCGCCGGCCCGGACGAGGTCATCGAGGCCTGCGTCGAGCACCGCGACTACACGACGATCAGCGTCGGGCAGCTCGACGAGACGCTGGCGACGATCGCCCTGCGCGCCATCGACAGGCTGCTCGCGCGCAACCTGGCGATCGTCCGCGAGAACGCGGCCATCGTCGACGACTGGGTACGGAGCGAGGTCCGGCTCTCTTACGTGCCGCCGCGTGCCGGCACGACGGCTTTCGTGCGGTACGACTACGACCTGCCGTCGGTGGAGCTCTGTCAGCGCCTCTTCGACACGACCGGCGCCTTCGTCGTGCCCGGCGCCGCCTTCGATTGGGAGGGCTGGTTCCGCCTCGGCTACGCCTTCGACGGCGAGCGGCTGGTCGACGGCCTCGACGCGATCTCGCGCTTCCTCCGTACCCTCGAGGACTGAGCGGAGCCAGAGGGGCCTCCGACGAGCACGCCCGCACAGAGCGCCGTCGCGGTGAGCCGCCGCCGCATGCTGGTCGCCGACCTGCTGCTGGTGTCGATCGGCGTCGTCTGGGGCTTCAACTTCGTCGTCATCAAGGACGCCATCGGGCGCGTCGATCCGATGCTCTACATCATGCTGCGCTACCTCGTGGCGGCGGCGATCTTCGCCGCCCTCGTGCCGCGCAGCGTGACGCAGGCCAAGCGCAGCGACTGGCTGATGGGCGGTGTGCTGGGCGCCTTCTACCTCACGGCGCTGGTCGTGCAGACCATCGGCCTGCAGTACACGACGCCGGGCAAGTCGAGCTTCATCACCGGGCTCAACGTGGCGATGGTGCCCTTCCTCTACTGGATCGTCGCCAAGCGCTCGCCGGGCTGGACCCAGGTCCTCGGCGCCCTCATCGCGACAGTGGGCTTGGGCGTCCTCAGCCTGCAGGGCGACTTCACCCTGAGCTGGGGCGATACCCTCACCCTCATCGGGGCGCTCTTCTACGCGCTGCACATCATGTCCACGGGCTTCTTCGCGCCCAGGGTCGAGCCCAAGAGCCTGGCCGTCACCCAGATCCTGGTCGCCGCCGCTCTGATCTCGCTCGTCACCCCGTTCACCACCAGCGTCACCTTCGACCTGCCGTGGCAGGTCTGGGCCGCCGTCCTCTGGACCGCGCTCTCGGGGACGATCTACGCCTTCTTCATGCAGAGCTGGGCGCAGCGGTACACGACCTCCACCCGGGCCGCCGTCTTCCTCTGCCTCGAGAGCGTCTCGGGCGCCGTCTTCGGTGTCATGTTCGGCATGGACGACCTCACCTGGCGGCTCGTGGGCGGCGCCGGGCTCATCTTCACCGGCATCATCATCATCGAGACGCTGCCGTCGCGCGCCGGGCGGGCCGAACCCGTGGCGACCGGTGACGCGCTGCTACCGGTGGCGGACGGTGGCGGGACGGCGCCCGCGAAGGGCGGCGAGGACGGGACGGCCGAACGGGGCGGGCACGAGCCGGCCGACGCCGCCGCGGACGGTGTCGGCGGCGAGGCGGAGGGGGACGACGACGCCGAACGAGCAGACCCCCCGCCGGGCACGGTAGACTAGCCGACATGGCAGAGCGCCCGTACGAAGACATCCGCATCGAGGGCCACCTCATCGACTCGCTGATGCTGCCCAAGATCTGGGACGACATCATGGACCTCGAGGGCGAGTTCGAGGTGCTCGACTTCAACGTCGGGCGCACCAAGACCGAGACCTCGGTCGCGGTCATGCGCGTCTTCGGCCGCGACCGCGACCACCTCGACGAGCTCCTCGAGACGATCACCCCGCACGGCGCCGTCGCCGTCGAGCCGCACGACGCGCAGCTCGAGCCGGCGCCGCAGGACGGCGTCTTCCCGACCGGCTTCTACTCGACCTCCAACCTCGAGACCTACGTGCGCCTGAGCGGCGAGTGGGTGTACGTGCAGAATCCCGAGATGGACTGCGGCGTGCGCGTCGACGTCGAGGCCGGCAGTGCCGAGACGGTCCCGATGGGCGAGGTCAAGGCCGGCGAGCTCTACGTCACCGGCCACAGCGGGCTCCGCGTGATCCCGCTGCAGCGCTCGCGCGAGAGCCAGCCCTTCGAGTTCATGGCCTCGGCGGTCTCCAGCGAGAAGCCCAAGGCGCAGATCATCCACGAGGTCGCGAAGATGCTCCGGCAGGTGCACGCCGACGGCCGCCTGACCATCGCCGTCGTCGGCCCGGCGGTCGTGCACACGGGGGCGGCGCCGCACCTGGCCCGCCTCATCGAGGCGGGCTACATCGGCGCCGTCTTCGGCGGCAACGCCGTCGCCACCCACGACGTCGAGTCGGCGCTCTTCGGCACCTCGCTCGGCGTCTCGCTGCGCGAGGGTACGCTCATGCCGGGCGGCCACGAGCACCACCTGCGCGCCATCAACACCATCCGGCGCGCGGGCTCGCTCGCGGCCGCCGTCGAGCAGGGCGTCCTCACCCAGGGGCTCATGTACACGTGCGTGAAGACCGGCACGCCGACGGTCCTCTGCGGCTCGATCCGCGACGACGGGCCGATGCCCGAGGTCATCACCGACGCGATCGCCTGTCAGCACGAGATGCGCCGCTACGCGCAGCAGGCCGGTGCCTGCCTCATGCTCTCCTCGATGCTGCACTCGATCGCCACCGGCAACCTGCTGCCGGCGTCGGTGCGCACGGTGTGCGTCGACATCAACCCGGCGGTCGTGACCAAGCTCGCCGACCGCGGCAGCTTCCAGGCCATCGGCATCGTCACCGACGTCGGCCTCTTCCTCGAGCAACTCGCCAACGAGCTCTGCGCCGAGGCCTGATGCCCGAGGGATCCGACGCCGGGCCCATCTCGGCGGCGGGTGCCGGTCGCCGTGGAGACGCTCGTTCGCGCAGCGCGGTCGGTCGACTCGCGTCGCCATCCGCCCTGCCCCACGACCCTCCTCGGATAGACTGACGGCGTGCTGACCGCCGTCCTCTCGCTCGGCTCCGCCCTGGGTTACACGGTCCACGACGTGCTCATGATGCGCGTCGTGCGCTCGACGCCGGTCTTCACGGCGCTCTTCTGGGTGCAATCGGTCGCGCTCGTGCTGTTCGTGCCGGCGTGGCTCCTGTTCATCGGTCTGCCTGAAGGGAGCGAGGAGTGGCGGGCCGCCGGGCTCGCCGCCCTGAGCGGGCCGGTCGAGGTCCTCGCGCTCGCCGCCCTGCTCAAAGCGCTCGCCGTCGGCAAGCTCTCGATCGTGGCGCCGCTCGCCGCCCTCGGCGGCGGCTTCGGCGCCGTGTTCGTGATCCTCCTCGGCGAGCCCGTCGGCGGCCTCGCCGTGGTCGGTCTGCCGCTCGCCGTGGCCGGCGCCGTGCTCGCCTCGATGGAGCCGCGCGCGGTCGATGAAGACCTGGGCCAGCGGCGGCGCGGCGTCAGCGCGACCGCCGGCGCCGGCTGGGCCCTGCTGTGCGCCGCCATCTTCGGCCTCGAGCCGGTGCTCTTCGGCGAAGCCGCGGTCCTCTCCCCGCTCGCCATCGTCGCCATCAGCCGCGTCGCCAGCCTCAGCCTCCTGCTGCCGCTCCTTCTCGTGGCCTGGGGTTTCCACCTTCGGCGCGAGCACGTGAGGCCGGTCGCCCTCTCGGGGCTCCTCGACGGCTTCGCCGTCATGGCGTTCGCCGCCGCCGCCGCCATCGGGCCCGCGTCGACGGCCTCGGTCCTCGTGGCGCAGACCGGCACCCTGTCGGCCCTCGTCGGCATGTGGGCGCTGAAGGAGCGACTCGCGAGAGTGCAGATCGTGGGCATCGTGCTGGCGATCGTGGCCGTCACCCTGCTCGCCGTGAGCACCGGCGGCTGACGCGCCCCATCCGCCGAGTGAGACCCGCGCCGGCCGCGGCGCCGGCCGCGCGTCTTCGCAGGGACGCCGCGGCGCCCGTCAGGGCCACCGCGGCAGCCCGTCCTCGCCGAGCGGCCAGAACGGGTTGTAGGCGACCTCCCAGGCGTGGCCGTCGAGGTCGGCGAAG
>DATHSP010000290.1:0-12846 GCA_035464075.1 Thermoleophilia bacterium
TGCGGCCGGCCGTCACGCGGCAGGCGACGCCCACGACCGCGAAGGCCGGTCAGACCGTCGCCTTCACGGGCACCGTCGTCCCGGCGCTCTCCGGCGTCACGGCGTGGCTGCAGACGAAGCGCGACGGCGTGTGGAGCGACACCAGGAAGGTGCCGCTCGACGGCAGCGGCACCTTCAGGGTGTCGTGGGCCGCCGTCGCCGGCGTGACCGCCGCGCGGCTGCGCGTGCCGGCTACCGAATCGCTGCTCGCCGGGCGAAGCCAAGCGGTCGCGCTCGTGATCAAGTAGCACCCCGGACGGGGTGCGACCCGGGCCGGGTAGGGGCGGCCCGGGTCGCGGGGGCAGGCCTCCCGCTTGGGGCGGAAGGTCCTCGGCGCGCGCGACCGCGGTCGCGCGCTACTCCTTCTCCGCATCGGCGCCGAAGAGGGCGGCGGGCGTGTCGGGGAACTGGTGACGGTGGATGTCGCCTTCGACCATGTACAGCACGTCCTCGGCGATGTTGGTGGCGTGGTCGGCAAGCCGCTCGAGGTACCGCGCGACGCTGAACAGCAGGACCACCGCGTCGAGGTGGTCGAGATCGCCGCGGATTCGCTCCTTGAGCTCGCCGAGGAGCTGCTCGTAGAGGTCGTCGACCTCGTCGTCGGCGGCGAGCACGACGCGGGCGAGCACCGCGTCCTCGCGCACGAGTGCGTCGAGCGCCTTCTCCATGATCGCGCGCACCCGGTCGCTCAGCACCGCCATGGTGTGCGGCACGGGGACGGGGAACTCGGTCGCGAGCTGCACGGCGCGCTCGCCGATGTTGGCGGCGAGGTCGCCGATGCGCTCAAGCTCGCTGTTGATCTTCACGACCGCGACGATGAAGCGCAGGTCGCGGGCGACCGGCTGGTACAGGGCGAGGAGCTTGAGGCACTCCTCCTCGACGTCGACCTCGTTCTGGTCGATGACCAGGTCGGTCGTGATGACGCGCTGAGCCTGGTCGACGTTGCGCGTCTCGATGGCGTTGAAGGCGAGGCGCAGGTTGTCCTCGACGAGCGCCCCGAGCGCGAGGATCTTGCGCTTCAGGCGCTCGAGCTCGCGCTGCAGGTGTGTGGTCATCATCGCTCCCCTCCCGCCGTCAGCTGAAGCGGCCGGTGATGTAGTCCTCGGTCTGCTTCTCCTGCGGGTTGGAGAAGATCTGCGTCGTCGGACCGACCTCGACGATGTACCCTTCGTAGAAGAAGGCGGTGTAGTCGCTCACGCGCGCCGCCTGCTGCATGTTGTGGGTCACGATGACGATCGTGTAATTGGCCTTGAGGGCGTTGATGAGCTCTTCGATCTTCGCCGTCGCCACCGGGTCGATGGCCGAGCAGGGCTCGTCCATGAGGACCACGTCGGGCTCGGAGGCGATGCAGCGCGCGATGCAGAGACGCTGCTGCTGGCCGCCCGAGAGCGCGATGCCCGGCTCGCCGAGCTTGTGCTTGACCTCCTCCCACAGGGCCGAGCGCTTGAGCGCGTCCTCGACCCGGTCGGAGAGCTCGGCCTTGTTCATCTTGTAGTGCTGCCGCAGCCCGTAGGCGACGTTGTCGAACACCGTCATCGGGAACGGGCTGGGCTTCTGGAAGATCATCCCGATGCGCCGCCGCAGGTCGAGCAGGTCCGTCCCCGAGCTGAGGACGTTGCGACCGCTGAACATGACCTCGCCGGTCGCCTTGTGGTCGCGGTAGAGCTCGTAGATGCGGTTGTAGGTGCGGATATGGGTGGACTTGCCGCAGCCCGACGGGCCGATGACGGCCGTCACCCGGTTCCTCTTGATCTCCAGGTGGTTGTCGAAGAGCGCCTGCTCCTTGCCGTAGAAGAAATCGAGGCCGCGCACCGAGATGACGCTCTCGAGCTGGTCGAAGTCCTCGTCCATGGCCGCGGACCGTCCGGCCGCGACCTCGGTCGGCGGGGCGACGAGGATCTCCCCGCCTTGATCCAGGGTCTCGCTCACTGTGGTCCCTACCATTCCTTGCCTCGCTGGAAGATGAGCCTCATCAGGACATTGAGCCCGAGGACGGCGACGATGATCACGAGGGCGCCGCCCCAGGCGAGCTCCTGCATGCGCTCGTAGGGCATGCCGGAGAAGTCGTACACGGTCTTGGTCAGGTTGGCCGTGGGCCCGCCGAAGAAGCCCTCCGGCCCGAAGAGGCCCTGCAGCCAGTACGGGCTGCTGAGCGCCGTGAAGAGCAGCGGCGCGGTCTCCCCGGCGACCCGCACCGTGGCCAGCACGGCGCCGGTGATCAGGCCGCTGCGCGCGGCACGGATGACCACGCCGAGGGTGACGCGCCAGCGCGGCGCCCCCATGGCCAGGCCGGACTCGCGCAGCTCGTTTGGCACCAGGTTGAGGATGTCCTCGGTGGTGCGCGCCATCACCGGCAGCATGATGAACGCAAGGGCGATCGAGCCGGCGAAACCGGAGTAGTGCTGCAGGGGCCGCACGAGGGCGGCGAAGATGAAGACGCCGACCACAATCGACGGGATCCCCATGTTCACGTTGGCGACCATGCGCACGCCGGTGGCGATCTTCCCGTTGCGCCCGAACTCGGCCAGCCAGATGCCGCCGAAGAACCCCATCGGCAGGGCGATGAGCGCGGCGACGAAGGTGATGACGAGCGTGCCGAGTATCGCGTTGCCGAGCCCCCCGCCGTCCTGGCCGACCACCGGCGGCAGTTCCGTGAAGAAGCCCCAGTCGATGGCGCTCAGCCCGCGCTGGATCACCTCCCAGACAATGAGGAACATGACGGCGATGCCGGCCGTGGCCGAGACCCAGGCGAAGACCCGGATCGCCGCGTCCACGGCCTTGCGGCGGCCGTGCGAGCGAGGCCGCAGGGCGTGCAGCTGCGGTGCCGGGCTCGCGCCGAGACCGTTCTGGGGCGTCGCCGGCGCGCTCACGCCCGGCCTCCCGTGGTGCGCCGCGCCCGCCGCAGCCAGATCTGCGCCAGCACCTGGAAGACCATGGTGATGGCGAACAGCACCAGTCCCATGTAGATGAGAGCGCTGATGTCGAGCTTCGTCGTCGCCTCGTTGAACTGCAGGGCGATGAGCGAGGCGACGGTGGTGCCGGGGTCGAAGAGCGACTGCGGCACCGAGAGGAAGGAGCCGCCGACGAGGTAGGCCACGGCCATCGTCTCGCCCAGCGCCCGCCCGAGGCCGATGAAGGTCGCCCCGACGATGCCGCTCAGCGCGTAGCGCAGGCTGATCTTGTGGAGCACCTCCCAGGTGGTCGACCCCATGCCGTAGCCCGCCTCCTTGGTGACCCGCGGCACCATGAGCAGCACGTCGCGCGAGAAGGCGGTGATGAACGGCAGCACCATCACCGCCAGGACGAGCCCGGCGGTGAGGATCGAGAACCCGCCGCCCTGGAACATCGGCCCGGGGCGCAAAAGCGGGAGCTCGCCCAGCCAGCTGTCCATGACCAGCGGAGCGACGCGCTCCTGCATGAAGGGCACGAGGACGAAGAGGCCCCACATGCCGAAGATGATGCTGGGGATCGCCGCCAGCATCTCGATGCCCGTGCCGATGACGCGCGCCACACGCGGCGGCACGAGCTCGGTCAGCAGAAGGGCGATCACCAGGGCCAGCGGGACGGCGATGACCATGGCGACCACGGTCGTCATCGCCGTGCCGGCCAGGGCCGCGAGGGCGCCGTAGCTGCCGCCGTTCGGCGACCAGGCGACGGTGGTCAGGAAGCTGAGGCCCAGCTCGCTGATCGCCGTCCAGGAGTTGTAGATGAGGACCCCGGCCAGGGTGAACATGGCGATCGCCACGGACAACCCGCAGACCAGGGCGACGAGCCGGAACACCGGGTCGCCGAAGCGGTGGTGGCCGCGCGGCGCCGCCTGGGCGGCGCCGCGCGGCGGACCTGCCTGTGGTCGTACGTCGATGTCGAGTGTGCTCACGTTCCTGCCCCCATGTACGTCTCGGTCCTACCCGATGGGGTTCAGAGCGGCCAGACCGGCGAGCCGCCGGACATCAGGTTCTCGCTCCACTTGCCCTGGATCAGCTCGTAGACGCTCGAGGGGATCGGCACATAGTCGAGACCCTCGGCGGTGCCGGCGCCCTCACGGAAGGCCCAGTCGAAGAACTGCAGCATGGTTTGGGCGCGCGCGGCGTCCGCCTGCTCCTTCTGGACCATGATGAACGAGGCGCCCGTGATCGGCCACGTGGTCGGGCCGGGCTGGTCGACGAGCACGAGGTAGAACTCCTCGGCGCTCGCCCAGTCGGCCTGCGCGGCCGCCTCGCCGAAGGTCTCGAGACTCGGCTCGACCCACTCGCCGTCGGCGTTCTTCAGCATGGTGGTGACGAGGCCGGTCTCCTTGGCGTAGGCGTACTCGACGTAGCCGATCGAGCCCTTGAGCTGCTGCACGCTGGCGGCGACGCCCTCGTTACCCTTGCCGCCGACGCCGGTCGGCCAGGCGATCTCCTTGTCGCCGCCCAGCGTCCAGACGTCACCGGCCGCGGCCGCGAGGTAGTTCGTGAAGATCCAGGTCGTGCCCGAGCTGTCCGCGCGGTGCACCACGTTGATCTTGGTGTCGGGCAGCTCGACGCCGTCGTTCTCGGCGGCCAGCGCCGGGTCGTTCCACTTCTGTATCTCGCCGTTGTAGATCTTGGCGACCAGTTCGGCGGTGAGCTTCAGCTCGTTGTTCTCGACGCCGTCGAGATTCACGATGAGGACGACGCCGCCCACGCACTGCGGCCACTGCATGAGGCCGGCGGCCTGGAGCTCGGACGGCTCGAGCGGCGCGTCGGAGCCGCCGAAGTCGACGGTCTTGGCCGAGATGGCGGAGATGCCGCCGCCGGAGCCGATCGACTGGTAGTTCAGCTTGACGCCATTGAGGCTGTTGTACTCACTCCCCCACGCCGAGTACAGCGGATAGGGGAAGCTCGCCCCGGCGCCGACGATCGTGTTCGCCGTCCCCGATCCGGGGATCCCGCTGCCGTCGCTCGCCTCGCCGTCGTCGCCGCACGCCACGAGCGCCAGCGCAAAGACCGCGAGGAGCACTGCGAGGGCGGCGGTCGCGATCGCGCGCCACCGGCGACTGGACTTCCTCATCCTGACCTTCCTTTCTCCACGTTCCATGACCCGTCGTGACGGCAGGCGCCGCACTCCGGAGGGCAACGCTATCGCCGCCGAGTTAGGGTTCGGTTAGCGCGCGGTCAATGGCAGGCGAGATGTGGCGCGGCTCCGCGGGGGCTCCCCGGACGGGCGTGCGGCCGAGACCGCTCTGCGGAGCGGGCGGCGCCGTGAGGCGGCGCGCTACGAGGCGGGGTGACGCCGCGGCAGGTGGATCCTGAACGTGCTGCCGCGGCCGACGACGCTGTCGACCGACACGCGACCGCCGTGGACCTGCGTGACGTGCTTGACGATCGAGAGGCCGAGGCCGGTGCCGCCCAGGTCGCGGCTGCGTGCCTTGTCGACCCTGTAGAAGCGCTCGAAGAGGCGCGGCAGGTGCTCGCGCGACACGCCCTGCCCTTCGTCGCTGACGGCGATCACGACCTCGTCGTCGTCGGGCACCGCGGTGACGCGTACCGCGGTGCCGTCGGGGCTGTACTTCACGGCGTTGTCGAGCAGGTTCACCACGGCCTGCTCGAGGAGCGGCGGGTTGGCGTCGACGTACATGTCCCGGGGGCACTCGACGAGCAGCGTGATGCCCTTCGCCTCCGCTTTGGGGGCGCACACGTCGACGGCGACCGAGAGCACGTCGCCGAGTCGTGTCTCCTGAAGGTCCATGCCCGCTCCCTTGCCCTCCTCGAGCGAGGAGAGGGCGAGGAGATCCTCGATGATCGAGTTCAGGCGGTCCGCCTGCCCGGCGATGATCTTGAGGAAGCGCCGCGCCGCGGCGGGGTCGTCGATGGCGCCGTCGACCAGGGTCTCGGCGAAGCCCTTGATCGAGGTGACCGGGGTCTTCAGTTCGTGCGAGACGTTGGCTACGAAGTCGCGGCGCACCGCCTCGAGGCGCCGCAGGCGGGTCACGTCGTTCAACACGACCACAGCGCCGACGACCTCGCCCTCCTGCGCGTGCAGGAGCGCCCCGCTCGCCTGGAGGTACTGCTCGCGGCCGCCGACGTGCACGGTCAGGTCCACCTCGACCGGGCCCTGGCCGGAGACGGCGGCCGCGACCACGCGCTGCAGGTCCGGGTTGCGCACCGCCTCCTCGATGGCCGCTCCCTGCACCTCGGCGGGATCGACGCCGAGCAGCTCGGCGGCGGCCGTGTTCAGCGTGAGGATGCGAAGATCGGGGTCGACCGCGAGGACACCCTCGACCATGCTCTCGAGCACCGCCTCGCGCTCGTTGCGCTCGCGGGTGATGGCGCCCAGCTTCTCGTCGAGCTCCTCCGCCATGCGGTTGAGACTCTCGGCCACGCCGGCGAACTCCTCGGTGGCCGGTACGGCCAGCTTGCGGCTGAAGTCGCCGGCGGCGAAGCGGGCGGCGCCCTCGCGCACCTCGAGCATCGGACGCGCGATGCGCCGCGAGACGTACCAGCCGATGAGCGCGGCGATCAGGGCGACGAGCACCGCGGTGAGCAGGATGGCGCGGGAGAGGCTCGCGGCCGCCTCGTCGACGCGCTCCAGGCTCATCGCCGTGCGCACGACCGCCACCACCTCGCCGGCCTGTTCGACGGGCACGGCCACGTACATCATGTCCGTGCCCAGCGTCTCGCTGCGCCGCGCCGCACGCCCCACCTCCCCACCCTGCGCCGCCTTGAACTCGGGCCGGTCGCTGTGGCGCTCGAGCTGCTCGGGAGCCGCCCGCGACTCGGCGACGACCTCGCCGACGGCGGCCCCGGGCAATCCGTTCGAGATGACCGTGATCCGCGTCTCTGAGACCTCTCCGAGCCGGCGCACGGTCACCTGCACCGCGGCCTCGTCTCCTGCCACGAGCAGCGGCTCGACCTCGTCGCGCACCAGCGTGGCCCGCGCCTCGAGCTCGCGCGCGGTCTGCTCGTGGTGGAAGTCGCTGATGCCGCGCAGGGCGAAGAAGCCCACGCCCGCCGTGCAGAGCACGACGATGATCAGGTAAGTCAGGTAGATCCGCCAGAAGAGGTGGCGCATCCTCACTCGTCCCGCAGGCGGTAGCCGACGCCGCGGACCGTCTCGATGTACGCGCCGCAGGGACCGAGCTTGCGCCGCAACGAGACCATGTGGACGTCGATGGAGCGGTCGGTGACGAAGCGGTCGGCCACGTAGACGTCGTCGCCCTGCGCGGCGTCGATGATCTGCTGACGCGTGAACACCCACCCGGGGCGGCGAGCGAGGAAGACGAGGATCCGGAACTCGGTCGCCGTGAGATTGGCCGGCACGTCGCCGGTGAGGACCTCGTGGCGGCCCGGGTGGATCACGAGCTCGCGTACGCGCAGCGCGCCGCCGCTGTCGGCCGATTCGGCCTCCCGCCGCAGCACCGCCTTGACGCGAGCGGTGAGCACCCGCGGGCTGAAGGGCTTGGTGACGTAGTCCGACGCCCCGAGCTCGAGCCCTGTGACGATGTCGGCCTCGGTGCCCTTCGCGGTCAGCATGACGATCGGGATGTGGTGCAGCGTCGGGTCGCCCTTCATGCGCCGGCAGACCTCGAGGCCGTCGAGACCGGGCAGCATCAGGTCGAGCACCACGGCGTCGGGCTGCTTCGTGCGCGCCGCCGCCAGCGCATCCTCGCCGGAAGCGACCGCCACGACCGAGTAGCCCTCCTTGGCGAGGTTGTACTTGACCAGCTCGAGGATGTCCTCTTCGTCATCGACGACGAGCACGGTCTCGCGTGCCATCCTTCAGCTCCTTGACGCCCGGCAGTGATCCGGGCGAGCCTATCTCCGACAGGTTAGCGTTTCGTGAGTCCCGTGGCGACAGCGCGGCGGTCGTCGGCGTCCTCACCGAGCAGGGAGAAGGCATGAGCGAGCACAGCGACGTGGTGGTCGTGGGGGGCGGCGTGATCGGCGCCTGCGTAGCGCAGGCCTTGGCGGCGAGAGGCGCCGCCGTGACCCTGCTCGAGCGCGAGTCCGAGGTGTGCCCCGCGGCCAGTGCCGTGTACGCGAACTGCGGGCTGCTCGTACCCAGCGAGATCGAACCCCTGGCTCACCCGGGAGCGCTCGGCCAGGGGCTGCGCTGGCTCCTCGACGGGTCGAGCCCGTTCTACGTGAAGCCCCGGGCGAGCCTCGAGCTGGCACGCTGGCTCTGGCTCTTCCGCGGCGCCTGCGCGCCCGAGGTGGCGCACAGGCACGCGCCGCTGCTCCACGAGCTCGGCGAGGCGAGCGCCGCTCTGCACGACGAGCTCGCCGCGGATGGCGCCGCCGAAGGGCGCGGTGGAGACGGCGGCGGCGGCCGTGACGGCGGTGACCGCGGTGCGGCTGACGGCGGCGCGGGATGGCACTACCACCGCAACGGCTGGCTGTTCGTCTACGAGACCGCCGCCGGGATGGCCGCCGCCGAGGTCGCGGCGGCCGAGACCCGAGCCCTCGGCGTGGCGGTGGAGGTGCTCGCGGCGGACGAGGTGCGCGAGCGCGCACCCCAGGTGCGCCCCGGCAGTGTGGCCGGCGGCGTGCTGACACCCGACGACGGTCACATGGACCCCGCCGCGTTCACGCGCGCGATGGTCGCGCGGGCGCAGCGGGACGGGGCCACCGTCGTGACCGGCGCCGAGGCCTACGGCTTCGAGACCGGCGGCGGGCGGGCGGCGGGAGCCCGCCGCGGACGCGCGGGCGGTGGACACGTCCGCGCCGTACGTACGACGCGCGGCGTCTTCGCCGCCGGCGAGGTCGTGGTCGCCGCCGGGGCATGGACGCCGCTCCTGTTGCGCGAACTCGGTCTCCGCCTGCCGATCGAGCCCGCCAAGGGCTACAGCATCGACGTGGCGCGGCCCGAGGGCACGTCCGAGCTGCCGCTCTGCGTCGGCGAGGCGCACGTCGTCCTCACGCCGCTCGGCGACGCGCTGCGCCTCGGCAGCACGCTCGAGCTGGCCGGATGGGACCTGCGCCTGCGCGCCAGGCGGCTGGCCGGCCTGCGCCGCGCGGCGGCGCGCGTCGTCGGCCTCCCCGAGGACAGGCCCGTACGCCAGGTCTGGCGCGGGCCCCGCCCGCTGACCCCCGACGGCCTGCCCGTCATCGGGCGCAGCCCGCGTCACCCGAACGTGGTGCTCGCCACGGGCCACTGCATGCTGGGGCTCTCGCTGGGGCCGGTCACCGGACGGCTGGTCGCCGAGATGTGCGCCGGCGAGGCGCCGTCGCTCGACATCGCCGCCCTCGCGCCGACCCGCTTCGGCCGTTAGGCGGTTTGGTCGCGGCGGCCCGGCTGCGGCGGCCGGCACGCGTGTCCAGCGCCGCTCTTGAAGCGGCGCCGCAGCGCTCACCCGAGGATCGCGGCCAAGGCTTGTCGCCAGTCCGAGAGGTCCTCGAAGACGTGGTCGGGTCCGTACGCGGCGAGCTCGTCGACCGAGTGCCGCCCCGTCGCCACGGCGATGGCCTTGACCCCGAGCGCGGCCCCGCACTCGACGTCCGCCGGCGTATCGCCGATGACGACGATCTCCTTGCCAACGAAGCGCCGCCCCGTGAGATCCTCGGCGCGCCGCACGGCGACCGCCGGCAGCTCCGGGCGCAGGCCCGAGTCGGACCCGTAGGCGCCGACCGTGAAGTGCTGGCCGAGCCCGGTCGGCGCCAGCTTGATCGCCGCCCCTGCGGCGATGTTGCCGGTCAGCAACCCGAGCACGACGCCCGGCTCGGCCCCCAGCGCGGCGACCAACTCGGCCACGCCGGGCAGCGTGTCGGTCCGTCCCGCACCGACCTCGTCGGCGAGAAGCCCGACGTACACCTCGAGGCATTCCTCGAGCCGGGCGTCGACCTCGTCCGCGGCGGCGCCCCAGCGCGTCGCCAGGTCGCGGATGATGGCGGGGTCCGTGCGCCCGTGGAACGTGTAGCCGTCGAGATCGCCGCTCACCCCGTAGACACGCTCCAGCGCCGCGTGGATCGCGCGGCCGCCGGCGCCGTGGGCGTCGATCAGCGTGCAGTCGATGTCGAAGAGGACGAGGCGATCCATGCGCTGAGACAGTAGAGCGGCCGCGCCCCCGAGCGTCAACCCGTCAGAGCGGCGCGCGCGTCGCGGCCGCCGCCGACCGGGGAGGGCGAAGGCTCCGCACGCGCTGCGACCCCCGCCCCCCGCTCCGGTAGACTCCCGACCGTGGGACGCGAAGACCTCAGCCGCCTGGCCGATATCGACGACGCGCTCGAGGGCCTCCTCGAGGGCGGACCCCTCGACGGCGCCGACGCAGTGTTGCGGTGCGTCGGTGATCCCCCGGCGATCGATGCTGCCGCCGCGCTGCGCGCGGCCCTGGAGGCGCCGACGGGGGCGCCGCCGCTCAGCACCTTCGCGGCGGGGCGGTCCTCGGTTGCCATCGTCACGAGTGACGCGACCAGAGCGGTGCCGAACCGCCTGCTGTTGCCGATCGTGCTCGATGAGCTCGCCGCGGGAGGGCTCGCCGCCGATGCCGTCACGGTGATCGTCGGTGGCGGCGCCCACCGGCCCGCCACCGCGGCGGAACTGCGCGGCATGTTCGGAGAGGGCCTGCTGCACCGGGTGCGCGTAGCGATCCACGACGCGCGCCGGAGCGAGTGTCTCGAGGTCGGGGTGACACCCGCCGGCACGCCCGTACGCATCAACCGGCTCGTCGCAGAGGCCGACCTGAGGATCGCCTTCGGCGTCGTCGAGCCGCACGAGTTCGCCGGGTTCACCGGCGGGCGCAAGGCCCTGCTGCCGGGCGTCGCCGCGTACGAGACCATCGTGCGCAACCACGCCCCCGAGGCCGTCGCACACACTCGCGCACGCCCGGGTGGACTCAACGGCAACCCCGTCCACGAGGACATGCTGGCGGCGCTGCGTCTCGCGCCGCTCGACTTCATCGTCAACGTCGCGCTGGACCGGAGGCTGCGGCCGACCGCCGTAGCGGCCGGGGATCCGGAGGCGACGCACGACGAGCTCGTCGCCTTCGTACGTCGCACGGCCGCGGTCGAGGTCCCGGGTGCGCCCGACCTCATCGTGACCGGGCCGGGCGCGCCGCTCGACATCAACCTCTATCAGGCGCTCAAAGCGCTTATCGCCGTCGAGCCCCTCGTCGGACCAGAGACCGTGGTCGTGCTCGCCGCTGGATGCCGCGACGGCCGCGGCAGCGACGAGCTGCTCGGGCCCTTCGACGGGGCGGGCGGGCCGGACGAGGCCTACGCCCGCGCCGTCGCCGCCTACACGATCGAGAGGGACCACTCGTGTCTGCTGGCCCGCTTCCTCGCTCGCTGCCCCAACGTCGTCGCCTGCTGCCCCGGCGTCGCCGACGCCGACCTGCGCCGGCTCTGGTTCACGCCGGCCGCGACGCTCGAAGCCGCCGTCGAGGAGGCCGTGGGTCGGGCCCGGCGGCTGAGCCGCCGGGCCCGCCCCACGGCTCTGCTCCTGCCGCGCCCCCAGCGCGCCCTGTTCACCGCCGTCCCCTCCTCGCCGACCACCGCCGCTGGACCCGGCGACGGACCCGCCGGCGACCGACCCCGACCCCGCGCACACGCCCGATCCCGCAGACACGAGCACCCCCGGAGGCCGCCGATGACCGCCCCGATCACCGCCGTCCATGCCCGCCAGATCCTCGACTGCCGCGGGTACCCGACCGTCCAGGTCGACGTCTGGGCGGGCGCCGCGCCCGGCGAGCCCGGCGCCTTCCGCGGCCGCGCCGCCGTGCCCTCCGGCCGCTCGACCGGCGCCGCCGAGGCCGTCGAGTTGCGCGACGGCGGCACCGAGTACCGGGGCTTCGGCGTGACCCGCGCCGTCGCCAACGTGAACGAGGTCATCGGACCCGCGGCGACCGGCCGCGACGTCCAGGACCAGGCCGGCCTCGACGCCTTCCTCCGCGACCTCGACGGCACGCCCCGCAAGGCCCGCCTCGGCGCCAATGCCCTCGCCGGCGTGTCGCTGGCCGCGGCGCACTGCGCCGCGGCCAGCCGCGGCCTGCCGCTGCACCGCTCGCTGAACGGGCGCTCGCGCGTCCTCCCCGTCCCCCTCATCAACCTCGTCGGCGGCGGCCGCCTTACCTCCAACGACCTCGCCTTCCAGGAGTTCATCATGATGCCGGTCGGGGCGCGCTCCTTCGCCGAGGCGATCCGCATGGCGAGCGAGTGTCACATGGCGCTCGAGGAGGTCGTCGTCTCGCGCTACGGCAAGCTCTCCGCCAACACCGGGGACGAGGGCGACTTCGCGACGCCCATCGTCGACGTGCGTGAGGCGCTCGCCGTGGTCCACGACGGTGTCGCGGCCGCGGGCTACGCCGACGACGCCGTCTACGCCCTCGACTGTGCGGCGACCCACCTCTGGGACCCCGCGAGCGAGACGTACGCCGTGGGCGAGGAACAGCTGTCCACCGCCGCGATGATCGACCTCTACCGCGAGCTCGTGCGCGACTTCGGCATCGCCAGCATCGAGGACCCGCTGCACGAGGAGGACTGGGAGGGTTGGGCGGAGCTCACCGTGGCACTGCCCGACACCCAGTTCGTCGGCGACGACCTCCTCGTCACCGATCCGGCGCGCGTGCGCCGCGGCGTGGAGGCGGGCGCCGGCAACGCCCTGCTCTGGAAGTTTAACCAGATCGGCACCCTGACCGAGGCCTTCGAGGCCGCGCGCATCGCCGTGGGTTCCGGATGGGGCGTGTGCGTCAGCGAGCGCTCGGGCGAGACCGAGGACGCGAGCATCGCCGACCTCGTCGTGGCCCTCGACGCCGGGCAGATCAAGACCGGCTCCCCGGTGCGCGGCGAGCGCACGGCCAAGTACAACCGCCTGCTCGAGATCGAAGAGTGGCTGGGGGCCGACGCGGTCTAC
>DATHSP010000291.1:0-9333 GCA_035464075.1 Thermoleophilia bacterium
CGCCGGCCGCCCGCGAGGCGGCCACCCGCGGCCAGGCCGAGCCGGCCCGGACCGTGACGCCGGAGGACGTCGGGCGGCACCCGTCCAGCGCCGATGACGCGCGCGGCGATCACGGCGCCGACGACGCGCCGCCGCCCGGCCGCAAGCCCCACGTCTGCCCCGTCTGCCACAGCGAGCTCGTCTACCCGGTCGACTGGCAGCGCACGAGCGACACCGCCTGGCGGCTGCGGCTGCGCTGCCCCGAGTGCGAGACCGAGCGCGACGCGACCCTCGGCCGCGCCGACGTCGAGGAGTACAACCGCCACCTCTACTACGGCAGCCAGGAGCTGGCGCAGGCGGCGCAGGAGATCAGCCGGCGCAACTTCGAGGAGGAGGCGGCCAAGCTGGTCGCCGCACTCGAGATGGACCTCATCCTGCCGATGGACTTCTGAGCGCCTCGGCCGGCGCCTCCGGCTTCGCCTTCGCCGGCCGCCCGCTGTTCGTCACCCACACCCCCACGATCACCACGACCGCCGCTGCGACCTGCGCGGCGGTCAAGCGTTCGCCCAGGAGCAGGTACGCGCCGATGACCGCCACCACCGGGGTGAGGTTGATGAACACCGCCACCCGGCTCGCCTCGAGGAAGCGGAAGGCGTAGTTGAGCAGCAGGTAGGCGGCCATCGAGCAGAGCAGCGTGAGGTAGAGGACGGCGCCGACCGCGGTCGACGTCGGCGTGCGCACCCCCGCGACGGCCATCTCGAGCAGCGCCAGCGGCAGCAGGAAGAGCGCGCCGAAGAGGTTCTGGAAGGTGGTCACGAAGAGCGCCGAACGGGTCAGGAGGAGCCGCCGCGCCATGAGGCTGTAGACGGCGGCGGCGAACGACGCGGCGAGGACGAGCAGGTTGCCGGCAAGCCGGCCGCCGCCGGCCCCGGCGCCGAACTGCATCAGCCCGACGACGCCGGCGAAGGACAGCGCGATGCCGGCCCACTGCAGCCGCGCCGTGCGCTCGCCCAGCACCAGGGCGCTCAGCGCGCTGACGAAGATCGGGATGGCGGCGATGATGATCGCCGCCTCCGAGGCGCTGGTACGGGCGATGCCCTGGATCTCGAGGGTGAAGTACAGCGCCGGGGTGACGAGACCGAGGAGCGCGAGCCTCTTGAGCTCCGCCCTGCTCGCACGCTCACGGCCGGGCCGCAGCCTCCAGACGACCCAAAGGAGCCCGCCGGCCAGGGCGAAGCGCAGGAAGGCGATGAGCTGCGGCTCGAAGCCCCGCAGGGCGTACTTGGCGGCGACGAAGGAGAGGCCGAAGGCCACCGTCATGCCGACGGCGGCGAGGTAGGCGGAGGAGGGGTCGCGGCGCTCCACGGCGCCCAGTCTAGCGGAGTGGGCTGCCCCCGAAGGGACGCGGCGCGTCGACCTCGCGCTCCGAGGGCTGCCGTGGCGTCACGTCACCGACCTCCGCCGCGCCGGCGGTCACGCCGGCGACGCGTTCACGATCACAGGTAGCCTGCCGCGCCACGCCGCCCACGCCTCGGGGTCGATCGCCAGCTCGCACATGAAGTGCGCGACGTTGGCCCTGTTCGTCTCGCCGGGGCGGAACAGGCTGTCCACGAGGCCTTCGTGCAGCGCGTACTCCGTGACGTCGCCCTCCTTCAGCGAGTCGGGACGGACGGCCACCCACTGCACGCACGGGTCGGCGGCCTCGATCACGTCGTGGAGGAAGTCCGCGGCGCGCTGGTTGTCCCTCGACGGGGGGACGAGGCCGCGCAGCGCCCAGAGACACGCCCGCTCCAAGCGTCCGCGGCGCGCGTCCAGGCCTGCGGGCCGGTTCACCGAGACGCTGCTCATGAGGATGAGCTTCACGGGCGCCGCCGATCCCTCTGACCGCGCGGCCTGTGCCGACCGCAGCTCCCGGACCGCCCGACACACCCTCTCGACCGACCGGGTGACCAGGTCGCGCGGCGGCCCATACACCCCTTGTGCGCTGATGGTGTGGCCGAGGCACGAGATCACCACATCACAACCGTCCACCAGCTCGCCGACCTTCTCGTCGCTCAATGAGAGAAGGTCGGCCTCCACCACCGTCAGCCGCGGGTCATCGGCAACGCCCGCCGGGAGCCGCTCCGCCGACCGGACCACGGCGCGCACGCGGATGCCGCGGCCCAGAAGCTGCTGCAGGACGCGGCCGCCCGTCCGCCCGGTGCCGCCCAGGAGCAGAACGTTCATCGCTTTCCCTCCGTTCATCACTTTCCTTCCGGATACTGGAACACGTCATCGAGCGGGACCTCGAACACCCGCGCGATCTGAAAGGCCATCTCGAGCGACGGCGAGTACCGACCCTGCTCGATCGCGATCACCGTCTGCCGTGTGACGCCCACCCTGTCGGCGAGCTCGGCCTGCGTCATCTCGCCGGCAGCGAACCGGAGCGCCCGGATGCGGTTGGTGACTCTGGTCGGCTTGCCCATCGTCAGAATCCCCTGCGGTAGGCGACGAGCTTGACCAACGACCCGACGAGCGTCCCGACGGCGAACGACAGGTACAGCGCGCTCGCGATCCAGAAGTAGTCGTACTCCAGCATCGTGAGCGCGAGCACACCGACCATGCCGCCGGAGGAGACGTAGAAGCCGACCAGGTCGCCGTGGCGGCTGATCTGCTTGTCGCGCTCGTCCTTGCGGTCGATCTCGTCGGAGGCGGACTTGCCGCGCACCTCGGCAGAGATCGCGGTTCCGGCCGCCGCCACGATCGCCCCGAGGATGCTCAGGACGACCGACGCGCCCAAGGCGATGAGCAGCGGCCACTGGTAGGAGATCTCGGCCGCGGACGTCTCGCCCAGCCGACCCAGCATGACCACAACGTAGGCCGACGGGACGAGCACTGCGACCACCAGGCTGACCCAGGTCATCTTCTCTTCGAACGGCATGCCTGCCCCTTTCTTCGACTGACGCGATGTCAGAGATGTTTGACATGACGTACTGTAAAGGGAAGCAGACATTGTGTCAACTCTTCTTTACATCATGAGGCAGCGCTGCGGGGAGCCGGCCTTCGCGGACCGGCGCCTCAGACGGAGGAGAGGCCCAGCGTCGCAGGCAGTTCGGCCGGCGACTCGACGGGCGGGGCGTCGAAGTCCTCGGCGCCGGGCCAGGCGACGGCCATGGCCCGGGCCGTCTGCTCTTCAGCGGCGGCTGGGCCCGCGCTGCGACCCGCGACGCCCGGCTCGTACGCTGGCGGCCTTCATCGCCGTGATCGCCGTCGGCAACGGGCTGATCTGGCTGAGGGGAGCCCTGCCCGGGATCGTCGACGACGCGCCACTCAAGGCTCTCGAAGGTACGGGCCTCACTGCCAGACCGACCTGGGTGCAGGACCTCTCGTTCTGGCTACCGCTGCTGCTCGTCGGGGCGATCTGGCTCTGGCGCCGCCGCCCGTGGGGCTATGTGATCGCCGGCGCCGGCCTCGTCTTCTGGGTCCTCGATGGCGTCACCGTGGCGACCGACCAATGGCTGGGCCACTGCGCCGATCCCGCCTCCAACGTGGTCGCGACCGCCGCCGTGCCGGGCTTCGCGGTCATCGCCGTCGTCGCGCTCATCGGCCTCTTCGCCTTTCTGCGGAACGTCGACCGGAGCTATGCCGAGAGACCCGGATGACGATCAGCGTCATCCGGGTCTCTCGGTGCGTACCCTGAAAGCCCGGTCTGTGCACGCGCGTGGTGAGGCTCACTGCCCCGCGTGCTCGAGAGCGCGCAACCGCGCGATCGCCTCGTCGCACCAGTCGATGAACGCCTGGCTGACGCGCTCGCCACAGCGGACGGTCAGCAGAGAGTACTGGAGGTTGGGGGCATCGCGGTACTGCTCTTCGAGTTGTTCCGTGATGCCCCCGTATCGCCGTAGCAGCGCTTCGTGCTCCCTCTTGAAGCGCTCGACGTGCTCGATCGTCGTGTCCGGCCCCACCTCCATACCGTGCATCACCTTCAGCAGCACCTCCACGCGGTACCGGAAGGTCTCGGCTGGCGACACGAGCCACTCGCGCAGCGCCTCACGACCGGCTTCGGTGATCTGGTAGACCTTGCGGTCCGGTCGCCCTTCGTTGCGATCGACCGAGTGTATCGCCATGCCCTCCGCCTCGAGCTGCTTGAGGATCGGGTAGATCTGCCCGTAGCTCTCGCTCCAGAAGTTGCCGGCGCTGCCCTCGTACTGCTTGCGGATGTCGTAGCCCGACTGCGGCCGCCGCGACAGCAGGCCCAGGACGGCGTACTTGGTCTTGTTCTCGCGCATGTCATGCCTCCTTGTCGATCCGCAGTGTACTTCACACAGATATGTCTTGACAAGAGATATATCTGTTATGTATATATCCTTCACGACTAAGACAACTGAGACGGAGCTGCGAAGGGGCGAACAACGTGACCGGGCTTCTTCGGCTCGGGGCACGGCCCGTCGCTTCCGACACCCGCCGATCGATAGGAGGCACCCATGGCTGCGAGAGGTCCCTGGACGAGAGCGACGATCAAGGTCGACGCCGAGGAGCTGAGCGAGATGCCTCAAGCACGTCCTGACCGCCCCCCTCGCGGGTGGTCCGATCGTCTGCACCTCACGCCCCTGTCGACGATCGCGAACGAGACGACGGGGTGGGACAACAGATGGCTGCGAGTGAGCGTCGCCGTCGCCGCACCGGCGCTGGGCGCCCTTGGCCTTGGACTGGCCATGCCGCGCGGCCCCGTCTCGACCGGGGACGCGCTCGTATCGCTGTTTGCGTGCCTGGCGGTTGGCCTCGTCTCCGGCTTCGCCCTGCGCAGCCGCTGGGCGCTGCTCGCCGCGCCGGTGGTGTTCGCCGGGGTCTTCGAGTTGGTGCGGCTCGGCGAAGCCGGCCCCACCGTGGACGCGATCCACTTCGGCTCGATCTACGGCGTCGTGGCGTTCATCAGCGGCCGCGGCCTTCACGGCGTGCTGGCGCTCTTGCCGATGGTCTTGGGTGCTGCCCTGGGCGCCGGCATCGCGCGACGGGCGGGCGGCGCGGCCGCGTCGCGGGGGCGCCGCGTCGGGCTCGTCGCGCGTCGTGTCGTGACCGGCGCCGCCGCCTGCGCCCTGGTGGCCCTCGCGGTCTTCATCGCCCTCCCCGCCGGTACTCCCGAGATCCGCGACGCGAACGGCGCCGTCGTTCCCGGGAGCATCGCCGAGTTGGCCACCGTCGAAGTCGGCGGCAGCGAGCAGGCCCTGATGATCCGTGGCACCAGCACCGACAACCCGGTGCTCCTCTTCCTCGCCGGCGGACCCGGCGGCAGCGAGATCGGCTCGATGCGAAACCTCAGCGAGGGCCTCGAGCAGGACTTCGTGGTCGCTACCTGGGACCAGGCCGGCACCGGCAAGTCGGTCGGCGCCTTCGACCCCGGGATGACCGTCGAGAGCACGGTCGCCGACACGATCGCGGTCGCCGACTACCTGCGCGAACGCTTCGACGAGGAGAGGGTCTACCTCGTCGGCAACTCCTGGGGCACGATCCTCGGGGTGCTCGCCGTCAAGCAAAGCCCCGAGCTGTTCCACGCTTTCGTCGGCGCCGGCCAGATGGTCAGCACGGTCGAGACCGACCGGATGTTCTACGAGGACACCCTCGCCTGGGCGCAGCGCGAGGGCGACAGCGCGTTGGCGAAGACCCTGCGCGCAAACGGCCCGCCGCCCTACGAAGACACACTGAAGTACGAGGCCGCTCTCGCGCACGAGCACGACTGGAACGTCTATCCGGGGCAGGACGCCATCATGGAGAAGGGCGAGATGCCCGGCAACATCATGGTCGGGGAGTACTCACTGATGGAGAAGCTGCGCCTGATGGGCGGCATGCTCGACACCTTCTGCCTGCTCTACCCGCAGCTCGACGGCGTCGACCTGCGCCGCGATGCCGCCTCCCTCGATGTCCCCGTCTACCTCGTTCAGGGGGCGTATGAGGCCCGCGGGCGCGCCATCCCCGCCGCTGAGTGGTTCGAGATGCTGAAGGCGCCGGGCAAGCAGATGATCGTGTTCGAGAAGTCGGGCCACAAGTCCCTGTTCGAGGAAGCCGACAGATTCCGGCAGGTGATGACCGATACGGTCCTGCGTGCCACCTACCCCGGTCGCGGCGACGAGGCGCACGCGTTCCCGAACTGACGGATGCCACGGTCATCGAGAGCTCGCCGGGACCCCACAGCGGTGAGGTCGGGAGGGCTTGGACAGGGAGACCTGGAGCTGCTAACGGGCCACCACCGGCGGCCCCCGACAAGGAGAGCCACCATGGCCTCGATCCTCAAGTACGACGAAGTCGCGAGCGACATCCGGCGCCCCGGGGCGGAGCAGGCGCCTGGAGCGCTTGACGCCAGAGAGCTTGTCCGGCTGGCGACGCTCGCCGCATCCAGTCACAACACGCAGCCCTGGAAGTTCCGCATCGAGCAGGACCGGGTCATCATCCTGCCCGACTTCTCCCGCCGCTGCCCGGTGGTCGATCCCGATGACGGCCACCTCTTCAAGAGCCTGGGCTGCGCTGCCGAGAACCTCGTTCAGGCCGCCGCCGCGCAGGGGTTCTCGGCCGACGTGCGGTTCGACGCCGGCGAAGACCGCGTCATCGTGCGTCTGAACCCCGATGCCACGGCACGCGCTACCGATCTCTATCGGGCCATACCCAGGAGGCAGTGCGTCAAGGCCGTCTACGACGGCACTCCGGTCGACTCCGCGGAGATCGAAGCGCTGGTCGAGGCAGGCAGGCGATCGTCTGTCCGTACGATCGTGCTGACGTCAGATGCACAGAAGGACGCGGTCGTCGACTACGTCAACCGCGGAAACACCGCCCAGTTGACCGACCGGGCCTTTCGCGACGAACTCGTCTCCTGGATCCGTTTCAATCCTGCCCAGGCGCTGCACACCGGCGACGGGCTGGCCGGACGCACCAGCGGCCAGCCGTCACTTCCCAGCTGGGTCGCAAAGGCGATCGTCGGGCTTGTGATCACGCCCAAAGCACAAGCCAAGACCGATGCGGCGGGGATCGCCAGCGCAGCCGGTGTCGCGGTCTTCGTGTCGAGCCGCGACGACAAGGCCGCCTGGATCGAAGTCGGACGTGCGTACGAGCGCTTCGCCTTGCGGGCGACCGCTCTCGGTATTCGCACCGCGTTCATCAACCAGCCGATCGAAGTCCGCGAGCTGCGTCCAGAGCTTGAATCGTGGCTCGGGCTTGAGGGAGAGCACGCTCTGCTGATGGTCCGCTTCGGTCACGGCCCCTCCGCGCCCTTCAGCTTGCGTCGTCCGCTCGACGAGGTAATCGTCGAGTGTGATGACGAGACGCAGGTGCGAGCGTGAAGCGCGTGCCGCAACGGCGGTGCGTACGGCGGATGATCGCAGCAAGCCGGATGGAAGACAGCCTGGCCCCTGGACGATCGGCGCGAACGCTCGCGAAGAATGCGACGCCCATCGGGTTGGTCACCGGGGCCGTCCTCCTGCTGTCGGCGCTCGGGCTTGCGGTCGCCCTGCTGCTGCGGCGTCCGGCAGGGCCGAGGCCCTTCCTGGGAGAAGACGGAGAGCCGTTGCCGGGAAGCGTCTCGGAGAAGATCCGCGTCACCATCAACGGCGTCGATCAGGGGATGTTCATCAAGGGCCGAGACGTCCGGAATCCCGTGCTGCTCTACCTCCATGGCGGCCTGCCTGACTACTTCCTCACGGCGCGCTATCCCACCGGTCTCGACGAGTACTTCACCGTGGCGTGGTGGGAACAGCCTGGTTCAGGACTCTCCTACAGAGCCGGCCTTCCACCGGAGAGGGTAAGCCCGGAGCGACTGATATCTGACGCGCTGGAGGTGACTGACTACCTTCGCCGGCGCTTCGCACAGGAGAAGATCTACCTCATGGGGCGCTCGGGGGGGACCTTCATCGGCGTGCAAACGGCTGCACGGGCCCCGGAGCGGTACCACGCCTACATCGCCGTGGCTCAGATGTCGCATCAACTCAAGTCCGAGCAGCTGGCGTATGACTACATGCTTCGGCGATTCGAAGCGGACGGAAACGCGAAGATGGTGCGGAAGCTCTCGAGAGCACCCGTCACCGACACGGTCCCGCTGCCGGACTCGTACCTCTCGGTACGTGACCCCGCGATGCACAGGCTCGGCATCGGCACGACACGCGATATGAGATCGATAGTCAGCGGTCTCCTCCTGCCGTCTCTCCGAAGCCGGGAGTACACACTGGGCGAGAAGATCGACCTATGGCGCGGCAAGATCTACTCCGGCAGACTCCTGTGGAACACCCAGCTCGCCACGGATCTGACCAGACGGGTGCCACGGCTCGAGATCCCTGTCTACTTCCTTCACGGCGTCCACGACTACACCGTCTCGTACACAGAGACCAAGTCCTACTTCGAGCGGCTCGACGCACCAGTGAAGGGGTTCTACACGTTCGAGCGCTCTGCCCACAGCCCCATGTTCGAAGAGCCGGAGAGGCTGCGCGAGATCATGCAGGGGGACGTGCTGACGGGATCGATCGGGCTTGCCGACCGTCTGCCTTAAGCTCGCGCGAACGGCCTGGACGCCGTGGGCCGCGGGCGCTTCACTCGCACAGAGGCGAGCGCGGGGTCTTCCGGTCGGGACGGCAGACGAGCCCATCCGATTTGAGGAACCGCACGGGGATCGCACCGCCACGCCAAGACATGGTGGATCGGGAAGAGTGATCGGATACGCGACCGGACACCAGAGGGCCTGCTGAGTGCGGGAGCGCTGTCGCACTGACAACGTTGGTGCCCCCGGAAGGATTCGAACCTTCGACCTCGCGCTCCGGAGGCGCGCGCTCTAATCCCCTGAGCTACGAGGGCAGCAGAGCGGGAGTGTAGCACACGGCACGTCGAGGCGTTCGGCCGTCGGCAAGGGCTCGCGGCGGGCGCGACCGCGCCCGCCGCCCTCCCACACCCGCCGGATTCGCGGCGCCGCGTCGCGCCGTCCGCCTACGCGATGTGCCCGAGCGCCTCGGCGAGCCCGAGATCGGCCGCCGTGACGCCCCCGGCGCTGTGGGTCACGAGGTGGACGATGACCTTGTTGTAGCGGATGTCGACGTCGGGGTGGTGCCCCATCCCCTCGGCGACCTCGGCCAGACGCTCGACGAACTCGACCGACCCGGTGAAGTCGTGGAAGCGGAAGGTGCGCACGAGCTCCCCGCCCTCATAGGCCCAGCCCTCGAGATCGGCGAGCGCCCCCTCGATCTGCTCCGCGCCCAGCGTCTCCATCGCTCCCCCTTCCGCCTAGCGCCGCGGTACTCGCGGCGTCACTGTTCGACGAGACTCACTCCTCGCCCCGGCCCCGCAGCGCCCGCTCGACGGAGCGCTGCGCGTCGCGTCGCGCCATGTCCTGACGCTTGTCGTACT
>DATHSP010000292.1:0-1773 GCA_035464075.1 Thermoleophilia bacterium
CGGGGAAGCGCTCGGCGAAGACGTCCTCGTTCTCGAACGGGTAGTGCCACTGCGCGAACGGCATCGAGCCCGAGTCGAACCAGGCGTCGATGACCTCCTCGGCACGGCGCATGTTCTCGCCGCACTCGGGGCAGCGCAGGACGACGTCGTCGACGTAGGGCCGGTGGAGCTCGAGATCCTCGGGCACCGCCCCGGTCGCCATCTCCCTGAGCTCGGTGATCGAGCCCACGCAGTGCGTGTGCCCCTGCTCGCAGCGCCAGACCGGCAGCGGCGTGCCCCAGTAGCGGTCGCGAGAGAGCGCCCTGTCGACGTTGTTGGCGAGCCACTCGCCGAAGCGCCCGTGCTTGATGTGCTCGGGGTGCCAAGTGACCGCGTCGTTGGCGGCGACGAGCTGCTCCTTGATCTCCGTGGTGCGGATGTACCAGGTCGGCTTCGAGTAGTAGAGCAGCGCGGTGTCGCAGCGCCAGCAGAAGGGGTAGCTGTGCTCGTAGGGCTCGACGCCGAGCAGCAGGCCGCGCTCCTTCAGCTCGGCCGTGATCTCGGAGTCGGCGTCTTTGACGAAGCGCCCGGCCCACGGCGTCACCGCGGCGACGAAGCGCCCCTCGGTGTCGACCGCGTTGACGACCGGCAGGTCGTTCTCGAGCCCCGCCTGCATGTCGGCCTCGCCGAAGGCGGGGGCGATGTGCACGATGCCGGTGCCGGCGGTCGTGGTGACGAAGTCGCCGGCGATCACGTAGTGGGCGCGCCTGTCGGCCGGCATGAAGCCGTAGGGCGCGACGTACTCGAGCCCGAGCAACTCGCTGCCGGGGAACTCGCGCTCGACGACCGCCTTCTTGCCGAGGACGGTCTCGACCAGCTCGCGGGCGAGGACGAAGCGCTCGCCGCGGCTCTCGACGAGGGCGTAGGTGACGTCCGAGTGCACCGCGGCGGCGACGTTGCTGATGAGCGTCCAGGGCGTCGTCGTCCAGACGGCGAGCGAGACGGCTGCGCCGCGCTCGCCGCCCTGCTCCTCCGCCGCCGCCTCGCCCATCAACCGCGCCGCCGCCTCATCGGTCAGCGGGAAGCGCAGGTAGATCGAGTCCTCCTCCACGTCCTTGTAGCCCTGCGCCACCTCGTGGCTCGAGATCGCCGTGCCGCAGCGCGGGCAGTAGGGGACGACCTTGAAGCCCTGGTAGAGCAGGCCCTTGTCCCAGATCTGGCGGAGGAGCCACCAGACGGTCTCGATGTACTCGTTGGTGAAGGTGTAGTAGGCGTCGCCGAGGTCGACCCAGAAGCCGATGCGCTCGGTGAATTCCTCCCACTCCTCGAGGTAGGCGACGACGCTCTCGCGGCAGAGCTTGTTGAACTCGGCGACGCCGTACTCCTCGATCTGCTTCTTGCCGTCGATGCCGAGCGAGCGCTCGACCTCGAGCTCGACCGGCAGGCCGTGCGTGTCCCAGCCGGCCTTGCGGGGGACGCGGTAGCCGCGCATCGTCTTGTAGCGCGGGAAGAGGTCCTTGAAGATGCGTGAGATGACGTGGTGCGAGCCGGGGCGGCCGTTGGCGGTCGGGGGGCCCTCGTAGAAGACGAAGAGCGGGGCCTCGGGCCCGGCTGCCGAGAGGCTCTTCTCGAAGACGCGGCGCTCCTTCCACAGCTCGAGGATGCGCTTGTCGAGCGCCGGGAAGTCGGCGCGCGCGGAGACCTCGCGGAACCGGGGCTGCCTGTCGTTCACGTGACTCGCTTTCGGACGGAGCAAGACGGAGCGCCGGCCGCGCTCGCCCACGAGGGGCGCAC
>DATHSP010000293.1:0-5239 GCA_035464075.1 Thermoleophilia bacterium
GCCATCCTCGAGGAGCGCGACTTCCCCGTCGCCGAGCTGCGGCTGCTCGCCAGCGAACGCTCGGCCGGCCGCCGCCTGCCGTTCAAGGGCGAGGAGGTCGAGGTGCGCCGCCTCGACCAGGCGGCCTTCGAGGGCGCCGACCTCGCCTTCTTCGCCGCCGGCGGAGCCGTCAGCAAGGAGTTCGCGCCGAAGGCCGTCGCCGCCGGCGCGACCGTGATCGACAAGTCGAGCGGCTTCAGGATGGACCCCGACGTGCCGCTCGTCGTCCCCGAGGTCAACCCCGGGCACCTCGACGGCCACAAGGGCCTCATCGCCACCCCCAACTGCTCCACCATCCAGATGGTCGTCGCCCTCAAGCCGATCTACGACGCCGCCGGCATCCGCCGCGTGGTCGTCTCGACGTATCAGTCCGTGTCGGGCAGCGGCCAGGGCGGTATCGCGGCGCTCGACGCCCAGGCCCGCCAGTGGGCCGCCGGCGCCCCGGTCGAGGCGCAGTTCTATCCGCACCAGATCGCCTTCAACCTGCTGCCGCACATCGACAGCTTCCTGCCCTCCGGCGCCACCAAGGAGGAGCAGAAGATGGTCGACGAGACGACGAAGATCTTCGCCGACCCCGAGCTCAAGGTGACGGCCACGTGCGTACGTGTCCCGGTCTTCGGCGCGCACAGCGAGGCCGTCAACGTCGAGACCCGGCGCAAGCTCACGGCCGCGGAGGCGCGCGAGCTCCTCGCCGCGGCCCCCGGCGTCGAGCTCGTCGACGACCCCGCCGAGCTGCGCTACCCGATGCCGTTGCACGCCGAGGGCGCCGACCCGGTCTACGTCGGCCGCCTGCGCGAGGACACGACCGTCGAGTGCGGCCTCGACTTCTGGGTCGTCGCCGACAACCTGCGCAAGGGCGCGGCCCTCAACGCCGTGCAGATCGCCGAGACCCTCGTCGCCCGCGGCCTGCTGTGAGCGCGCGGGTCACAGGGTAGACTGTCGCTGATATGGGTTTGGACATCCGCATCAACCTCCCCAAAGGCCAGTCGACCGAGGCGTACGACGTCGTCATCGTCGGCGGCGGTCCGGCGGGCATGACCGCCGCCCTGTACTGCGCCCGCGGGCGCCGCAGCACGCTGATCCTCGAGCGCAACATGGCCGGCGGGCAGATCGCCCTCACCGAGCTGGTCGAGAACTACCCCGGCTTCCCCGAGGGCATCTCCGGGTTCGAGCTCTCCGACCGCATGAAGCGCCAGGCCGCCCAGTTCGGCACCGAGTTGCGCGAGATCACGACGGTCTCCTCGCTCACCCCCGACCCCGACGGCTCGTTCACGGTCACGACCGACCAGGAGAAGCTCAAGGCGCGCACCGTCATCCTCTCTCCCGGCGTCGAGGCCAAGCGCATGGGCATCCCGGGCGAGGCCGAGTTCGTCGGCCGCGGCGTGTCGTGGTGCGCCACCTGCGACGGCGCCCTCTACAAGGGCAAGCAGGTGGCCGTCGTCGGCGGCGGCGACTCGGCGGTCGAGGAGGGCATGTTCCTCACCAAGTTCGCCGACAAGGTCTACCTCGTGCACCGCCGCGACGAGCTGCGCGCGGCGGCCATCGCCCAGGAGCGCGCCTTCGCCAACCCCAAGATGGAGTTCGTCTGGGACTCGGTGCCGCGCCGCGTCGAGGGCGACCAGCTGGTCTCGGGGCTCGAGGTGCAGAACGTGAAGACGAAGGAGCTCCGCAGCCTGCCGGTCAACGGGGTCTTCTTCTACATCGGGCAGGTGCCCCTGACGAGCTTCCTTCAGGGCGTCGTCGCGCTCGACGAGTTCGGCTACATCCTCACCGACGAGTTCATGCGCACCTCGCAGTGCGGGGTGTACGCGGCCGGCGACGCGCGCGCCAACCCGCTCAAGCAGATCGCCATGGCGGTCGGCGAGGGCGCCCTCGCGGCCGTGCAGGCGCAGCGCTACCTCGACGAGCTCGAGTGCCCGTCCGCGGGGCCGATGGTGGCGCAGGCGGTAGGCGCGGCACAGACGGCGGGCATCGCACAGTCTGACGGGGCGGCGCAGGATGGCAGAGCGGCACAGGAGGCCGCAGCGGCAGCGAAGGACGGAGTGGCACAGCAGGCCGTGGCCGCCGACGCACCCGCGCATGAAGAGACCGCCGACGCGCCCGCTCCCGTCGAGCCGGACGCCGCACCGTCGTCAAAGGACTGACAGGAGGACCCTTGGACGCCGTCTCGCAGGAGGATTTCGACACCGTCGTGACCAAGGCCGCGGGCAAGGTCCTCGTCGACTTCTGGGCCGAGTGGTGCGGCCCGTGCCGCATGGTCGGCCCGGTCCTCGAGGAGATGGAGGGCGACTACCCCGACGTCACCTTCGTCAAGCTCGACGTCGACCAGGCGACCGACATCGCCCAGCGCTTCGGCGTGATGAACATCCCGACGATCCTCGCCTTCGAGGGTGGCGAGGTGAAGCAGCGCATCGTCGGCGCCATGCCGCGCCAGCGCCTCGTCGAGGAGCTCGGCGGGTTTCTCGGGTAGGGGCGCCGGCCCCGCCGCGACGGCCCGAGTGCCTCAGGCGCGCTCGAGGCGCAGGGCCAGCAGGTCGGTGCTGAACGAGACCGTACGGTCCGAGAAGGCGACGTCGAGGTGCTCCAGCACGTCCACCGGCAGCGCCTGTACGCGTGACCTGATCAGCTCGCCCTTCTCCATCGGCACCGCCGCCGCCTGCAGCCAGTAGTCGAGGTCGACGGTGCGCCGCCACACGCGGCGCTCGGCGATACGCAGGCCCGCGTCGAGCGCGAGGGCTTCGAGCTCCTCCGCGCGGTAGTGGCGCCGGTGGGCCGGCTCGCGCAGGCGGGCCAGGTCGTTGAGAGCGGCGTCGGTCACGTGGTCGACGACGACGTCCTCGACGACGATGCGGGCGCCCTCCCCGCCGAGGCGGCGCAGCTCGTGCAGCGCCCGCGTCGGTTCCGGCAGGCGGTGCAGCGCCCCTCTCGAGATCACGAGACTGAACTCGGAGTCGACGAACGGCAGCTGGTAGAGGTCGACGACCATGAAGGTGACGTTCGCGTGACCCAGCTCGGCGACCAGGCGCCGGCCCTCGTCGAGCGTGGCGGCGACCTCGTCTACGGCCAGCACCGAGGCGACGGACGGGGCGATCGCCAGGGTCGCGATGCCGATGCCGCAGGCGTAGTCGAGCACGGCATCGTGCTCCTGCGGCCGGGCCAGATCGATGAGGATCTGGACCGACGGGTCGCGGAACGTGTCTGTCACGGCGTTCGCCCTCCTGACGGCGGTCACCAGTCGTTGTCGGCCGTGCGCGGCACGACTTGAGCGGTCGGGCGGGTGAGAGCGCTCAGGCGCTGAAGATCGTGCCGGTCACGGTCAGGCCGATGCCGACCTCGTGGCCCTCGACGCGCACCGTCTCGACGTGCTCGCCGTCGGCGCCGTCGAAGGCGAGCTCGCGGGCGAGGGTCTCGGCGCCGATGGTCGGCGCGAAGCGCTCGGCGATGCCGCGCAGCTCGGGCGGCAGGGCGAGGGCGAGGCGGATCGTGTCCTCGATGCGCAGGTCGGCGTTCTTGCGCGCGAGCTGCACGGCGTGCACGAGCTCGCGCGCCACGCCCTCCTCGCGCAGGGCCTCGTCGACGGCGGTGCGCAGCGCGACCGTGCGCCCGCCCTCCTCGACCATCTCGTAACCCGCGGGCGCGCCGGTCTCGACGAGCAGCTCGTCGCGGCCGAGCGAGACGACGGCGCCGTCGGGCAGCGTGAGCTGCAGGGCGCCGTCGGCCTCGAGGGCGGCGACCGCGGCCGCGCCGTCGGCTTCGCGCAGCGCGGCCTGCACCGCCCCGACCTGCTTGCCCAGCTTGGGGCCGAGCACCGGCAGGTTGGGCTTGACCGTGTAGGCGACGAGCTCGTCGCCGTCGGCGAGCAGGCGCAGCTCCTTGACGTTGAGCTCGTCGAGCACGACGTCGTGCAGCGCTTCCACAGCGTCCCGCTCCGCCTCGGGCAGCGCCACGACCACCTCGGCCAGCGGCTGCCGCGTCTGGACGGCGGCGGCGTTGCGCGCGGCGCGGCCCATCTCGACGACGCGCCGCGCCGCCGCCATGCGGAAGGCGGCGGTCTCGTCGACCAGCGCCGCGTCGGCCTCGGGCCACGAGCAGAGGTGCACGCTCTCGGGGGCGCTCTCGTCGACCGAGCGCACGAGGTTCTGGTAGAGCTCCTCGGCGACGAACGGCGTGTAGGGCGCGAGCAGCTTGGCCAGCGTCACCAGCGTCTCGTACAGCGTCTGGTAGGCGGCCAGCTTGTCGCTGTCGCTCTCGCTCTTCCAGAAGCGGCGGCGGCTGCGGCGCACGTACCAGTTGGAGAGGTCGTCGACGAACTCCTGGATCGCGCGCCCGGTGTTGGTCGCCTCGTACTCCTCGAGGCCGTCGGTCACGGTCCGGACGAGGCGGTTGAGCTCGCCGATGAGCCAGCGGTCGAGAAGCGGACGCTCGGCGAGCGGCACCGCCGCGTCGCCCGGGTCGAAGCGGTCGATGTTCGCGTACACCGTGAAGAAGCTGTACGTGTTCCACAGTGTGAGCAGGAACTTCTTCACGACCTTGTCGACCATCTCAGCCGAGAAGCGCCGCGGGAACCACGGCGAGGAGACGGTGAACATGTACCAGCGGAAGGCGTCGGCGCCCTGGCGGTCGAGGATGTCGGCCGGCCGCACCACGTTGCCGCGGCTCTTGCTCATCTTCTGGCCCTCGGCATCGAGGATGTGGCCGAGGCAGAGCACCCGCTTGTACGAGCTCTGCCCCTCGACCAGGGTCGCGACGGCGAGCAGGCTGTAGAACCAGCCCCGCGTCTGGTCGATCGCCTCGGCGATGAAGTCGGCGGGGAAGCGCTCGGCGAAGACGTCCTCGTTCTCGAACGGGTAGTGCCACTGTGCGAACGGCATCGAGCCCGAGTCGAACCAGGCGTCGATGACCTCGTCGACGCGGCGCATGTCCTCGCCGCACTCGGGGCAGCGCAGGACGACGTCGTCGACGTAGGGCCGGTGGAGCTCGAGGTCTTGGGGCACCGGCCCGGCCGCCATCTCCCTGAGCTCTGAGATCGAGCCGACGCAGTGCGTGTGGCCCTGCTCGCAGCGCCAGACCGGGAGCGGCGTGCCCCAGTAGCGGTCGCGCGACAGCGCCCAGTCCACGTTCCCCTCGAGCCACTCCCCGAACCGGCCGGTCCCGATCTCCGGCGGATACCACCCCACCTGCCGGTTGTTCTCGAGCATCC
>DATHSP010000294.1:0-3841 GCA_035464075.1 Thermoleophilia bacterium
ACCCCCCACCCCGCCGCGGCCAGCAGGGCGAGCGCGATGACGTCGAAGCGCAGGCGGGCGGCCGACTTCTCCGGCGCCGCCGGATCCGCGGACGGCCGCGCCGTCTCCGCGGGGAGCGGCGCCGGCTCAGCGAGGAGCGGGGCCGCCGGTGGCGGGCCGGCCTGCCCGGCGTCGGCCAGCGGCTCGAGCGTTGCGGCGGGAGCCGGCGCGTCCGCGCTGGGCTCCATCCAGCGTGAGATGAGCACGACGCCGGCCGTCGAGACGACCAGCCCGGCGACCACCAGCGGTCCCGGGGCGGCGTGCAGGAGGATCACGGCGAAGACCGCCGTGAACAGCGGGTCGGTGGCCATGACCGGTGTCACCACGCCCAAGGCGCCCAGACGCAGGGCGAGGTAGTAGGCGTTGAACGCGATCAGCCAGGTGACGACGGCGGAGGCGGTGATCCACGCGAAGGCCCCCCACGTCATCCCGAAGCCCAGCTCCCAGGCGTCCGTGGCCGTGAGAACGCCGGCGGCGAGCGCGACCAGGGCGATCGTCGGCACCCGCATCAGGAGGTTCAGGGCGAACGGGTCGACGTACTGCAGCGTGCGCGTGTTGACGACGACGGTGAGACCCCAGGCGGCGGCCGCGCCGAACGCCAGCAGCACCCAGATCCAGAAGGAGACGTCACTCACGGGACACGACCAGGCGCCGCACGGCGGCGGCGCCGACGGTCGCGGCACCGCTGACGGTCGAGGCACCGCCGAAGGACGCGGCGCCGCCGAAGGTCGAGGCACCGCTGAAGGTCGCGGCGCCGCGAGCGACCGCGGCGGCGCAGCGCGGAGGGGCTGGACGCGTGGACGCCATGCGGCGGGCGCTCCCGGGGTCGCCGGCGCGGGTCAGTGCTCGTCCGGCGGGGTCTCCGGCAGGTCGCGGATGCTCTGCGCCGTGGCCCACTTCGCGTAGTTGTCCTGGAGCGCCTCGAGCAGCTCCCGCGTGAAGCGCGGCGACATGTTCACCCGGCTCACGACGACACCATTGACCTGCTCGTCCTCCTCGCTCTCGTGATCGAGGCGGACGAAGGTGATCGAGAACTCGTACTCGGAGTGACTCACGTTGGCGAAGTTGGCGTAGACGCCCGCCATCATCTCCGGCGTGGCGTGCAGGTTGATGCGCCGCTCGTTGCCTTCCATCGCGCCTCACCCTCTTTCGTTTGCGCCCGACCCGGGCCGGGCCGTCGCCGGTCTGAGCCCGGCCGGCTGCCTGCGCCGGCATGACCGCCGGCCGGGCCGCTACCGGGCCGCGACCCATGCGTTCGTCCGGCCTCAGCCCTCGATCCCGCCGGCCTCAGCCCTCGACCCGGCGTGCGATGGCGGCCGCCATCGCCTGCGTGCCGGCGCTGCCGCCGAGGTCGTAGGTGACCTCCTTGCCCTCGGCGATCACGGCGGCGACGGCCTCCTGCATCCGCGCCGCCGCCTCGTCCTCGCCGAGGTGGTAGAGCAGCAGGACGCCGCTGCGCAGCAGCGCCGTCGGGTTCACCTTGTCCTGCCCGGCGTACTTCGGCGCGCTGCCGTGCACGGGCTCGAACACCGCCGCCTCGTCGCCGATGTTGGCGCCGGGCGCGACCCCGAGCCCGCCGACGAGGCCGGCGCAGAGGTCGCTGACGATGTCGCCGTAGAGGTTGGGCAGCACGAGCACGTCGTACAACTCGGGCTTCTGCACGAGCTGCATGCACATGTTGTCGACGATGCGGTCCTCGAACTCGATGTCGGGGTAGCGCTCCGCGACCTCGCCGGCGACGCGCAGGAAGAGGCCGTCGGTGCACTTCATGATGTTGGCCTTGTGCACGGCGGTGACCTTGCGCCGGCCGTGCCGCCGCGCGTACTCGAAGGCGAAGCGCACGATGCGCTCGCTGCCCTTGCGGGTGATGATCTTGATGCTCTCGGCGGCGTCCTCGCCGACCATGTGCTCGATGCCGGCGTAGAGGTCTTCGGTGTTCTCGCGGACGATCACGAGGTCGACGTCGCGGTAGCGGCTGCGCACGCCCTCGAGCGACTGCGCCGGCCGCAGGCAGGCGTAGAGGTCGAGCTCCTTGCGCAGCGCCACGTTGACGCTGCGGAAGCCGGTGCCGACCGGGGTCGTGATCGGCCCCTTGATGGCGACGCGGTTGCGGCGCACCGAGGCGAGCACGTGCTCGGGCAGCGGCGTGCCGTAGTGGGCCATCACGTCGAGGCCGGCGTCCTGGCGCTCCCACTCGATGTCGACGCCGGTCGCGGCGATGACGGTCTCGAGTGCCTGGGCGAGCTCGGGGCCGGTGCCGTCGCCGGGGATGAGGGTCACTGTGTGCGCCATGGGCCTCCGCGTGGTCGCTGGGGCGGGGACTGTTCTCGAAGGGCTGAACGGCGGGCGACTCGCCTCACGAGCCGGGCAGGGCGAAGCCGCCGTGCTTCTTGACGTGGGCGACGAGCCCGCCGTCGCCGAGGATCGTCACCATGACCTCGGGCAGTGGGACGAAGGGCACCACCAGCCCTTTCGTCACGTCGCGGACCTCACCGGCCGCCAGGTCGACGACGAGCTCGTCGCCCTGCTCGATGCCGCTCGTGTCGCACTGTAGCACCGGCAGGCCGACGTTGATCGCGTTGCGGTAGAAGATGCGCGCGAACGACTGCGCGAGCACCGCACCGACGCCGGCCAGCTTGATGATGCGCGGCGCGTGCTCGCGGCTCGAGCCGAGGCCGAAGTTGCGCCCGCCGACGATGAAGTCGCCGGGGCTCATCGCCGCGGCGAACCCGGGGTCGGCGTCCTCCATCACGTGCTTGGCCAGCTCGGGCAGGTCCGTCCGCAGGTGGAAGAGGCGCCCCGGCGCGATGTGGTCGGTCGAGATGTCGTCGCCGAAGGTCCAGGCGCGGCCGCCGAGCACGCTCTCGCTCGCTACGGTCGGGCCGGCTGCGCCCGCCGGCCGCCCTCCCGCCCTCGGCACGGTCGCGTCCTCCATCGCCGCCTCAGGCCTCCGTCTCGACGATCGTCACGCTGTTCATCGCGAGGCCGGGCTCGCGGGCCTTCATCGGGTCGCGCTCGGGGATGTCGAGCACGACGTCCATGCCCTCGACCACCCTGCCGAACACCGTGTGGCGGTCGTCGAGGTGCGGCGTGGGGCCGTGGGTGATGAAGAACTGCGAGCCGTTGGTGCCGGGGCCGGCGTTGGCCATCGAGAGCACGCCCGGCCCGTCGTGGCGCAGGTCGACGTGGAACTCGTCCTCGAAGCGGTAGCCGGGGCCGCCGCGCCCCGAGCCGGTCGGGTCGCCGCCCTGCGCCATGAAGCCTGGGATCACACGGTGGAAGGTGACGCCGTCGTAGAAGCCCTCGCGGGCCAGGAAGACGAAGTTGTTGACGGTCTGCGGCGCCTTGTCGACGAAGAGCTCGACGACGATGTCGCCGCGGTCGGTGGCGATGGTCGCCGTGTAACGCTTGGCGGAGTCGATCGCCAGCTCCGGCGGGCGGTCGTAGGACGTGGCCATGGTGGTCTCCTTCCCGGGCGGCGGGGCCGCCTCAGAGCTCGCGCGGGTCGACGATGTGACCGGCGACGGCCGTGGCCGCCGCGGTCGCCGGCGAGGCGAGGTAGATGCGGCCCGCGGGGTTGCCCATGCGGCCCTTGAAGTTGCGGTTGGCCGTGCTCACGCAGACCTCGTCGTCGGCGAGGATGCCCTCGTGGATGCCGACGCAGGCGCCGCACCCGGGGTTGGTCACCACGGCGCCGGCGGCCATGAAGACCTCGTGGAGGCCCTCGGCGACGGCCGCGCGGGCGACGGCCTGTGAGGCCGGGGTGACGATGAGGCGGGTCGATGGCGCGCGGCGGCGGCCG
>DATHSP010000295.1:0-1684 GCA_035464075.1 Thermoleophilia bacterium
GGCGAGCTCGGCGGCGATCGTCGGCAGCAGCGCGGTGACGACGCCGCGCCGCCCCTGCCGGATCGCGTTGGCGATGCCGCGCGACCCCGAGCTCCCGTGGGCGATGACCACGGGGGCGCTCATGCCGACGAGGAAGGCGCCCCCGTACTCCTCCGGGTCGAGCGCGGCGCGGATGCGCAACAGCTCGCCGCGCAGGGCGAGGCCCCCGAGCCTGGTCACCGCGGAGTTGTCGATCGCCGTGCGCAGCGCGCGCATGATGGCGCGCGCCGTGCCCTCGATGGTCTTGAGGGCGACGTTGCCGGTGAAGCCGTCGCTGACGATGACGTCGACGACGCGGTTCATGATGTCGCGGCCCTCGACGTTGCCGTAGAAGTCGATGCGCTCGTCGGCGGCGATCAGCTTGTGCGCCTCGAGGACGAGCTGGCTGCCCTTGGTGGACTCCTCCCCGATGGAGAGCAGGCCGACCCGAGGACGCTCGATCCCCATCAGCTCGCGGGCGAAGATCTGCCCCATGAGGGCGAACTGGCGGAGGTGGTCGGGGCGCACGTCGGCGTTGGCGCCCACGTCGAGAAAGGCGATGGGGCTGGGGGCGGCCGGCATGATCGTGCAGATGGCCGGCCGCTGCACGCCCTTCTGGCGGCGGATGTAGAGGAGGGCGCAGGCGAGCATGGCGCCGGTGTTGCCGGCGCCGACGAAGGCGTCGGCGGCGCCGTCGGCGACCAGCTTCGCGCCGACGACCATCGACGAGCCGGTCTTGTGCCGGGCGGCGCTCGCCGGTTCGTCGCCGGAGCCGATCACGTCGGCGGCGTGGACGATCTCGACGTGGGGAGCACCGGCGACGAGCGGGCGCAGCCGCCCCTCGTCGCCGACGAGGACCACGGTGAGCGACGGCGCGGCGACCGCGAGGGCGCCCTCGACCACGGCCTCGGGCGCGTTGTCGCCGCCGGCCGCATCGACGGCGACGCGGACGCGGCGGTCGTCGGCGACCGCGCTCCAGGCGGCGGTGACTTCGTGCGGCGAGGTGTAGCGGCGCGCCGCCCGGTCGCTCATGCGCCCAGGTCGGCCACGAGGCGGTCGACGTCGACCCGCTCCTCGAAGACGCCGGCGATGAGCTCGACCTTGGCCGGCTCCTTGACGCGCAGGCGGCCGAAGAGGCGCCGCAGGCCGTCGGCCGCGGTGACCGTGTCGGCGTCGACCGAGATGAGCGGCACGCCGTTCTCCTCGGCGCGCTCGAGCACCGAGGCGCTGGGCACGTAGGTGCCGGTGAGCACGACGGCGACGGTCGGCGTGTCGAGGGCGGCGAGGATCACCTCGGCGCGGTCGCCCCCGACGATGACCACCTTGTTGGGCGTGAGCTGGAAGTAGCGCAGGGCGTGCTCGGGGCTCATCGCCCCGATCATGTAGGTCTCGACGAGGCGGTCGCCGTACTGCTCGCAGCAGACGTAGGTGCCGCCGAGCGCCTCGACGATCTCGGCCACCGACACCGCCGAGAGGCGGTTGTCCTGGGCGATGGCGCCGTAGCTGGCCACGCCGCTGCGCTCGAGGAACCGCGCGTACTGCGTCTCGACCAGGCCGACGCGGCTCTCGGGGACCATGTTGAAGATGACCCCGAGCAGGTGCTGTTTGAGGGCGTCCTTGACGTACATGATGTCGTCGAGCAGGCGCGCGCCGGCGAACTTGGCGA
>DATHSP010000296.1:0-1806 GCA_035464075.1 Thermoleophilia bacterium
GCCGTCTCGAGCTGGGCATCCGCCGCATCCGCCGCCGGGTGGACACCTGCGCCGCCGAGTTCGCCGCCCGCACGCCGTATCTGTACGGCAGCTTCGGCGACGCCGACGAGCAGCCGGCGCCGCGACGGGCGGTGGTCATCCTCGGCGGCGGGCCGGTGCGCATCGGCCAGGGCATCGAGTTCGACGCCTGCTGCGTCGAGGCGGTCGCCGGCCTGCGCAGCCAGGGCTTCGAGGCGGTGATGGTGAACTGCAACCCGGAGACGGTGTCGACCGACTACGACGCCGTCGACCGGCTCCACTTCGACCCCTTGCATCCCGAGGACGTGCTCGACATCTGCGAGGCCGAGCGGGCCGTCGGAGTGCTGGTGCAGCTCGGCGGCCAGACGCCGCTCAAGCTGGCCGCCGACCTCGAGCGCCACGGCGTCCCCATCCGCGGCACGCCGCGCGACGCCATCGACCGCGCCGAGGACCGCGGACGCTTCGCCCAGCTCCTCGAGGAGCTCGGCCTGCGGCAGCCGCCGGGGCGCATGGTGACCTCGGCCGTCGAGGCCGCGGCCGCCGCCGACGAGCTCGGCTTCCCGGTCCTCGTGCGGCCGTCGTACGTGCTCGGCGGGCGGGCGATGGAGATCGTCTACGGCCACGACCAGCTCGAGGGCTACCTGCTGCGCGCGGCCGCCGTCGACCCCGAGCGGCCGGTTCTGCTCGACCACTTCCTCGAGCGCGCGGTCGAGGTCGACGTCGACGCGGTGGCCGACGGCGAGCGGGTGGTGATCTGCGGCGTCCTCGAGCACATCGAGGAGGCCGGCGTCCACTCCGGCGACTCGGGGGCGGTGACGCCGCCGGTCAGCCTGCCCCTCGAGCTGCAGGCCGAGCTGCGGCGGCAGGTGCGGCTGCTCGCGCTCGCGCTCGGCGTGCGCGGCCTCATCAACGTGCAGTTCGCGATCCAGGAGAACTCCGTCTACGTCATCGAGGTCAACCCGCGCGCCTCGCGCACGGTGCCGTTCCTGGCCCGCGCCACCGGCACCCCGTGGGCCGAGCTCGCGGCCCGGATCTGCGCCGGCGCCAACCTCGGAGACCTCGGCGTCCGCGACGGGGTGCCGACCGAGGTGGCGGTCAAGCTGCCGGTCTTCCCCTTCGAACGCTTCCCCGGCGTCGACCCGCTGCCGGGCCCCGAGATGCGCTCCACCGGCGAGGTCATGGGCCGCGGCCGCAGCTTCGGCGAGGCCTTCGCCAAGGCCGCCCTGGCGGCGGGGTGGCGGCTCCCCGAGGGGGGCCGGGTCCTGCTCTCGCTGGCCGATCGCGACAAGTCGAGGCTGCCGGCACTGGCGGCCCGCTTCCTCGAGCTCGGCTTCGAGCTCGCGGCCACCGAGGGCACCGCCGACGTCCTCTCCGAGGCCGGGTTCAGCGGCGTGCAGCGGGCCTACAAGGTCGGCCTCGGCCAGCCCGACATCCCGGAGCTGCTGGCCGGCGGCGCGGTCCAGCTGGTCGTCAACACCGCCGCCGGACGTCGCGCCGCCCAGGACGCTTTCTCCATCCGGCGGGCCGCCCTCGACGCCGAGGTGCTCTACTTCACCACCATCCCCGGCGCCTACGCCGCCGCCGAGGCGGTGGCCGCGCTGCGCCGCGGCCCGCTCTCGGTGCGCGCCCTTCAGGACGACGCCTCGGGCCCGCCGGCCTGGGCGGCGACGCTTGGCGACTGATCCACCCAGCCGGCCGCCCCCAGTCGCCGAGGAGCAAGGGACAGGGTGCAGGGTGCAGGGAAAAGCACGACCTCGTTTCAGCCCTCAGACTGTCAGGATTACGTGA
>DATHSP010000297.1:0-1599 GCA_035464075.1 Thermoleophilia bacterium
GACCGTCGTCCACGCCGTCCCGGAGGCGCCCCGTGCGTCGTTTCAACCTGCGCTCCCTGCGTTTCGGCGCCGACAGCGAGGCCTGGCGCAGCCTGCCCGTCGAGACCGAGCCGTTCGTCTTCGGCGGCGTCGAGTACGTCGTGCCGGGCGGCGTCGTCGAGTTCGAGCTCGACGCCGCCCGCGTCGACGACCAGCTCACCCTGAGGGCGCACCTGGAGACCGAGATCGAGGGCCCCTGCCAGCGCTGCCTCGGGGAGGCCCGCCTGCCCGTGGAGGCGAGCGGCATCGACTACGTGCGGCGCGGGGACTCCGAAGGCGCCGCGTTCGACGACGACGAGGACGAAGCCCCCGAGGGCTACGCCCGGGGCTTCGTCCTCGACGTCGAGCGCTGGGTGCGCGACCTGATCGGCGAGGCGCTGCCGCTGCAGATCGTCTGCCGCGAGGACTGCGCCGGGCTCTGCCCGGTGTGCGGCGCCGACCTCAACGAGGACCCCGGCCACACGCACGACGAGTAGGGTCCCGGCATCGGTGCCCGGGGCTGCCGGCCGGCCGGTCTCGGGGCGCCGTCGGCGCCGGTCCCCGGCCGCAGCCGTCGTGCGCGTGGTGTACTATCTCCGGGCGGTGCAGTAAAATGCGCCGCCGGTCGACCGAGGAGTCAAGAGACATGCCCGTCCCCAAGAGAAAGACCTCGCAGCGCAAGCGCGACACGCGCCGCGCCCAGCAGAAGCTCACCGTCGAGACCGCGAGCGTGTGCCCGCAGTGCAAGAGCCCCAAGCTCCCGCACCGGGCGTGCCCGAAGTGCGGCACCTACAAGGGCCGCGAAGTGATCGTCCTCGAAGCGGAGTAGTCTCCGCCCGGGGGGTGGAGGGACCCAGGTGAAGTCGCTCTACGTCGCCTCGACCCAGGGCAGCGGGGGTAAGACGACCACCGCCGTCGGCCTCTGCCTCGCGCTGCGCGCCCGCGGTCTCACCGCGGGCTACTTCAAGCCGGTCGGCACGCTCGCCTCGCGCGCCGAGGGCGTGCTCTTCGACGAGGACGCCGCCTTCGTCGCCGACCTGCTCGAGCTCGACGACGACCCCGCCGACGTCTGCCCGGTCGTCCTCGACGAGGACGCCCTCCACGACGTGCTCTCCGGCTCCGACGTCGATGCCATGAGGCGCGTCGAGGCCGCCTACGGCCGTATCGCCGCGGGCAAGGACATCGTCGTCTGCGAGGGCCTCGGCGAGATCTGGCAGGGCCGCTTCCTGCGCACCAGCGGCGCCGAGGTGGTGCGCCACCTCGACCTCGCCACCGTCCTGGTGGCCAAGTTCGCCGGCGCGCGCCTGCTCGACGACATCATGTACGTCAAGGACGCCCTCAAACAGCACCTGCTCGGGGTCATCTTCAACATGGTCCCCGAGAGCCGCGTCGGCCTGGTCGAGACGCAGTACGCGCGCTTCCTCGAGCGCAGCGGTGTCGCCAGCTACGGCGCCATCGCCCAAGACAACCGCCTCTCGGCGGTCTCGGTGGCTGAGATCGTCGAGGCGCTCGGCGGCACCTACGTCTGCTGCGAACAGTACGGCGACCGCCTCGTCGAGACCTACATGATCGGGGCGATGA
>DATHSP010000298.1:0-1956 GCA_035464075.1 Thermoleophilia bacterium
CGGCGGGCCCCGCCCGCCGCCCCCCGTCACGAGCTCCCGAAGGCCCGCGGCCGGTCCTCGCCGCCGCCGGGCGGCGGCGGGTGACGACCAGGGCGTCGCCCAGACGTCCGCCGCCGCCGCCGCCACCCGCCGCCCGACGGAGCCGGCGCCGGGGCATCGGTCCGCGGCCGTCAACGTTCACGCCGTGCGGGCATCGTGAGAGGATGCGTCTGTCAGCTCAGGCCGGACTCGGGAGGGTCGTGCGGTGGACAGCGTCTACAAGGTGATCGAGATCGTCGGCACCAGTGACACCTCGTGGGAAGATGCGGCGAAGGCCGCGGTCGACAAGGCGGGCGCGCACCTCGAGGACCTGCGCGTCGCCGAGGTCGTCCAGCTCGACATGAAGCTCGAGGAGAACAAGGTCGTCGCCTACCGCGCGAAGCTGAAGGTGTCGTTCAAGTATCACGAACACATCGACTGACGGCCGGGTCCGCGGGGGGTGGCGGCGCGAAGCGCCGCCGCCCCCCGCACCACGCGCCCCCGGCCGACTCTCGCCCCCGGCCGACTCTCGCCCTCGGCCGACTCGCGCCGCCGGCCGACTCTCGCCCCCGGCCCGGTCTCTCCGCCTCGCCTCTCGCTCGCAGCGCAGCCCTCGCGTGTGCGCCACGTGTACGATGCGTGCTGGTGACCGTGCGATGGACCCAGCCATGACACCCGAGTTGCTCGCGCCCGCCGGCGACCGCCGCGCCCTGCGCGCCGCCCTGGCGGCGGGCGCCGACGCCGTCTACTTCGGGCTCGAGCGCTGGAGCGCCCGCGCCTTCGCCGGCAACTTCGCGCTCGAGCACGCGGTCGAGGCCGTCGAGCTCGCCCACCTGTACGGCGCCCGGGCCCACCTGGCGCTGAACACGGCGTTGAAGGACGACGAGGTCGAGCCGGCTCTCGCGGCGCTCGAGGCGGCGTACGCGGCCGGCCTCGACGCTCTGATCGTCGCCGACCTCGGCTTCGCCGCGCGCGCGCGCGAGGAGTACCCGGGCCTGCCCCTGCACGCGAGCACCCAGATGAACACGCACTCGTCGGCGCAGCTCGCGGCGCTCGCCGGTCTCGGCTTCGATCGGGCGATCCTCGCCCGCGAGCTCAGCCTCGACGAGATCGCCGCCCTCGAGGCGCACGGTCTCGAGCTCGAGGCCTTCGTGCACGGCGCGCTCTGCTACGGCTACTCGGGCGACTGCCTCCTCTCCAGCATGGTCGGCGGTCGCAGCGGCAACCGCGGCCGCTGCAGCCAGTCCTGCCGGATGCGCTACGGCGTGAGCGTCCAGGGCTCGAGCGGCGGGGGCTCGAGCGGCGGGGGCTCGAGCGGCGGGGACTCGGGCGGCGAGGGGCCGGCTGCGGCCGGCGCCGGGGCGGTGCACGGTGCGCCCGCGGCCCGGGTCATGTCGACTGCCGACCTCTGCGCCATCGGGGCGCTGCCGCAGTTGCTCGCCGCCGGCGTCCGCTCGTTCAAGATCGAAGGTCGCATGAAGGACGCCGCGTATGTCGCCGTGACGACGTCCGTGTATCGCGAGGCGCTCGATGCGGCCGCGGCCGATCCCTACGGATACCGTGTGCTCCCCGTCTGGCTCGAGCGTCTCGAGCAGGCCTTCTCGCGGGGCTTCACGGCAGCTCATCTGGAGGGCCGTCATCACGAGGTCCGCAGTGGGGGGCGGGGAGGACACCGCGGGGTCCTCGTGGGCCGTGTCGAGCGCATCGGCGAGAGCGGGGGCGCGGTCATCGTCCGGCTGGCCAAGCCGGTCGCGGAGGGCGACACGCTCGCCGTCTACACGCCGTGGGGCCAGACGGAGCCGTTCCGGGCCCCGGAGACCGCCGCAGACCGGCTCACGCTTCGCCTGCGCGAGCGGGTGGCGGTCAAGGACCGCGTTTTCCGGCTCGCCGCCGCAGAGGCCGACGCGCTCGCCCACGACCTCGTCGCCGGCCGCGCCG
>DATHSP010000299.1:0-4459 GCA_035464075.1 Thermoleophilia bacterium
CCGCCGAGCACCGCGACGAGCCGCTCTTCGGCGGCGCGCAGGACCTGCTCGGGCTCGAGCGAGAGCAGGGTCGCGCCCGGACCGTGGACCGCCTGGAGACGGCGGTCGAGCTGGTCTCGCGCCTGCGCCATGAGCTCGCCCAGCCGGGTCGCCGTCAGGCGCGCCAGGGCGCCGAGCTTGCGCACGTCGCCGGGCCCGTACACGTGTGCGGCGTCGCCGACCTCGATGAACCCGGCGACGCCGAGGTCGGGACCTCCGGGCACGAGCGGCACGCAGGCGAAGCGCCTGAAGCCGATCCAGTCGGTGGCCTCGGGCAGGCCTTCGGCCGTGGGCGGCAGGGCGTTGCACACCAGCGGCGTCGCCGACACGCAGACGCGGCCGGGGGCGCCCTCGTCGCCGGCCCAGCGCAGCCGCGCGGGGGTCCACCCCCTCTCCTCGTCGTACCAATCGTCGGTCGCCGCGCCTTCGGGGCCGCAGAGCCCGGCGAGGCCGCGGGTCGACGCGGTGGCGAGGCACGCCGCTTCGACGGCGGCGTGCAGCACGGCGTCGACCGCCGTCGCCGCGACGAGGTCGGCGAGGCGCTCGAGCAGACGCAGGGACGACGCTCGCTCGGGTACCTGGGGGGTCATGGTCATCGCTTCGCCGGGAGGCGGCGCACTCCTGCGCCGCCGCCCGCTCAGGGACCGCGGCGGGCGATGAGCGTGACGACCAGCACCTGGGTCAGGACCGCGGCGATGCCGAGGCCGAGGGCCATGCCGAGGGGCAGGCCGACGACCACGACGACGAAGACGAAGGCGGCGGCCCAGAGCAGCGCGTCGGGGATGATCCGCCGCGCCAGCCGCCGCCGCAGCCCGAGGAAAGTCAGGCGCTGGTGCATCGTGGACGTGTGGTCGACGTCCTCGAGCAGGCGGGCGCCGCGGCCGGCCAGGCGCGGCGTCAGGTCCTGCCCGTCGCCGCCGATCAGGCGGCAGAGCAGGCGCGGCCCGCGGCTCCGCCGGAGGGCGTCAGAGCGCGCCCGCACGAAGTAGTCCACGAGGGTGAGGAAGCGGTCGTCGCTCGAGAGTCTCTGGTCGGCGAGGTGGATGACCAGGTAGAGCAGGTCCTCGCCGGGGTCGAACTTGATCTCCGAGCGCCAGCCGCGGCGGAAGAAGTCGTGCAAGAAGCGATCGAGGTCGCGGGGCATGTGCTCGACGTCTGGACGCGGCGTCATGGTCTCCGTCCGTCGTTCGGTGTCTCCATTCAGACTATCGACTTCGGGCGCAGTCGATACCATGGAACGGTCGTCGCCCTGGACTACGGGGAGCGCCGTGTCGCCGCGCTCGCGGCGCGAGGGGACGACGCGGGCGGCGGCCCGGCACGGGACGCCTTCCGGCATGCGGTAGAATGCCGTGACCTGAGCCGCCCGGCAAGCCGGGCGCATCCGGAGGACCTCGAGTGAAGATCGCCATCATCGGGCTGGGCTACGTCGGGTTGCCGCTGGCGACGGTGTTCGCCGACGCCGGCGTCGACGTCGTCGGCGTCGAGGCCGTCGCCGAACGCTGCGACCTCGTCAACGCCGGCGAGAGCTACATCAAGGACGTGCCCGGCGACGAGCTCAAACGGGTCGTCGGCGCCGGCCACCTGCGCGCGACCACCGACTACGCCGCGGTCGCCGACTGCGACGCCGTCGTCATCTGCCTGCCGACGCCGCTCAACGCCAACCGCGAGCCCGACCTCTCGCTGGTGACGACGGCGACGGCGGAGCTGGCCGGCCACCTGCGGCGCGGCCAGCTCGTCACGCTGGAGAGCACGACCTACCCCGGCACGACGCGCGAGGTGCTGGCCCCGATCATCGAGGCGGGCTCGGGGCTCAAGCCCGGCGTCGACCTCCACCTGGCCTTCTCGCCCGAGAGAGTCGACCCCGGCCGTCTCGACTACACGACGAAGACGACGCCCAAGGTCGTCGGCGGCCTCTCGCCGGCCTGCACCGCGAAGGCGCTCGAGGTCTACGGCGCCGCCATCGACCACCTCGTCCCGGTCTCGACGCCCGAGGTCGCCGAGATGACGAAGCTGCTCGAGAAGATCTTCCGCAGCGTCAATATCGCCCTCGTCAACGAGCTGGCGATGCTCTGCGACCGCATGCAGGTCGACGTCTGGGAGGTCGTCGAGGCCGCCGCCACCAAGCCCTTCGGCTTCATGAGGTTCCAGCCGGGGCCCGGGCTCGGCGGCCACTGCATCCCGGTCGACCCCTTCTACCTGTCGTGGAAGGCGCGCGAATTCGACTTCTGGACCGAGTTCATCGAGCTCGCCGGCAAGGTCAACGAGAACATGCCGTACTTCTGCGTCGAGAAGCTGCACCTGGCCCTGAACAGCCGCGGCAAGAGCCTCAAGGGCGCCAGGGTGCTGGTCATCGGCGCCGCCTACAAGGCCGACATCGACGACCTGCGCGAGTCGCCGGCGCTGAAGGTCATCCGCCGGCTCCAGACGCACGGCGCCGAGGTCTCGTACCACGATCCGTTCGTGCCGGCGCTCGACGAGTACGGTCTCTCGTCGGTGAGCCTCACCGACGGGCGCCCGCTCTCGGAGTACGACGTGGTCGCCATCGTCACGGCGCACAGCTCTGTCGACTACCGGGCGCTCGTCGAGCAGACGCCGCTCGTGGTCGACTTCCGCAATGCGACCGCCGGCCTCCCGAGCACGGGGAACGTCTGGAAACTCTAGCGACGGGGCCCTGCAGGCCCCCGGTGGCGCCGGCCGCGGCGCCACCCCCGAGGATGGTGAACCTGCGTGAGTGACAAGGTCCGCGTGGGCGTCGTGGGTCTCGGCTACTGGGGCCCCAACCTGGCGCGTAACTTCGACCGCCTGCCCGACGCCGAGCTCGCCTACTGCTGCGACCTCGAGGAGGCCAACCGGGCCAAGGCCCGCGGCCTCTTCCCCAACGCCGTGGTCACCGACGACCTCGACGAGCTGCTCGGCGACGAGACGCTCGACGCCGTGGTCGTCGCGACCTCGGTGCCCACGCATTACGCGCTCGGCAAGCGCGCTCTCGAGGCCGGCAAGCACACCATGATCGAGAAGCCGATCGCGCTGAAGGCGGCCGACGCCCGGGATCTGCTCGACACGGCCGAGGCCCGGGGCGTGCGCCTGATGGTGGGACACCTGCTCGAGTATCACCCCGGCGTGCGCAAGGTGAAGGAGCTGGTCGAAGGCGGCGAGCTCGGGCGCGTCTTCTACGTCTACTCGAACCGTCTCAACCTCGGCAAGGTGCGCCAGGACGAGAACGCTCTCTGGAGCCTCGGCCCGCACGACATCTCGGTGATCAACTACGTGACCGGCGAGGAGCCCGCGGAGGTCTCGGCGCGCGGCGAGTGTTACCTGCAGGACGACGTCGAGGACGTCGTCTTCGGCTACATCCGGTACCCGAGCGGCATGGTCGGCCACCTGCACGTCAGCTGGCTCGACCCGCACAAGAGCCGCAAGATCACCGTCGTCGGCTCCGACAAGATGGTCGTCTTCGACGACATGGAGGCCGACCGCAAGGTCACGATCTACGACAAGGGCGCGACGACGACGCGCACGCAGTTCGAGACCTACGGCGAGTTCGTCACCTTGCACTTCGGCGACATCCACATCCCGAAGATCTCGAACGAGGAGCCGCTGCGCATCGAGTGCCAGCACTTCGTCGACTGTGTGCGCGACGGGGCGCGTCCGCTCTCCGACGGGCGCGACGCGCTCAACGTCGTGTGCGTGCTCGAGGCCATGGAGATCAGCCTGCGCGAGGGCGGCCGGCCGGTGAAGACGGCCGAGCTCGCCTGAGCGCGGCCGTCGCGCGGCCTGCCGGCCGCCGCAGGAGGAGGTCACGGTGCCGCTGACGCCTTCAGACCTGGGACACGACCTGTTGCTCGGCGACAACGTGCGCCTCGGGGCCGGGGTGACCTTCGGCGCCCGTGTCGTGGTCTACGACGACACGGTGATCGGCGACGGCTGCTTCATCCAGGACGGCGCCGTGCTGGGCAAAGTGCCGTCGCTCTCCCCGACGAGCACGGCCAGGCGCGGCGAGCTGGCACCGCTCGAGCTCGGCGCCGGCTGCGTGATCAGCACGGGCGCCGTCGTCTACCGCGGCACGACCCTCGGTCCGGGCTGCATCCTCGGCGACTACGCGGGGGTGCGCGAGCGCTGCACGCTCGGCGAGCGCGTCGTCGTCGGCCGCGGCAGCGTGGTCGAGAACGACACCACCATCGGCGCCTTCACCAAGATCCAGACCGACGCCTACATCACCGCCTACATGACGATCGAGGACCACGTCTTCATCGCCCCGTGCGTGCGCACGACCAACGACAACTTCATGGGCCGCACCGAGAAGCGCCACGCCCTCATCAAGGGCGCGACCATCCGCCGCGGCGCCCGTATCGGCGGCGGCGTCGTGCTGTGCCCGGGCATCGAGGTCGGCGAGGAGGCCTTCATCGCGGCCGGTGCGGTC
>DATHSP010000300.1:0-13658 GCA_035464075.1 Thermoleophilia bacterium
CGTGATCGGCATGCACGGGCAGGTCACGCACGACGGCGTGCGCCTCGCTGGGCTCTGGCCCAAGGCCCAGCTCGAACTCGTCCAGAAGGCGGGGGCGAGCATCTTCGGGCCCTGCGTCAACATCAACACCGGCAAGTCGACGGCGTGGAACGTCGCCCGGGCGATCACCATCATCAAGCCGTGCATGGAGATCGCCGAGATCCCCATCCACGTCAACGTGGGCATGGGCGTCGGCGCCGTGCCGACCTGCGCATACCCGCCGGCCGACGCGACCTCGAGGGCCTCCAAGGCCTTCGCCGAGATCCTCAAGATCGACGGCTACTAGGCGGGCACCGGCGATGCCCAGGGCATGGAGGGCGCGCACGCGCACGCCGCGGGTATGGGCGGTTACCGGACGGCCGGAGACCTGGTCGCTCGGATGCAGATGACCCGCAGGATGCGCCTCAAGGAAGCCAAGCAGTACGTGGCCGGCAAGCTCGGCTGCTCGACACGTGACCTCTCCGACCCGATCGCGATGGAGACCATCCGGCAGGACCACGGGATCGGGAACCTGGCCTGCACCTCGGCCGTGCACCCGGCCGAGGCCGGCATGATCGAGGCGAAGTTCAACATCAGCAAGCTGCTCGAGATCCCGATCAACTCGGTCGAGCGCTTCAAGGCGCGCACCGGCCTCTGAGGCGGAGGCCGGCCGGCGCCGGCACGACGGCGAGGGGGCGGGGCGGCGCGGGACGCGCCGCCCCGCCCCCTCGCGCGTCCGCGGTCCGCGGGCCGCGGGTATGCGCGCCGCCCGCATAACTATGAGCGCGACGGTTGTCCGGTGCATGCGTGGCCACTAGAATGCGGTACCCCCTCAGCGTTCTTGAAAGGAGCACCATGCGTCGCGTTCCCTCCCTCATCGTCCTGCTGCTGCTCGCCCTCGTGGCGGCGACGGCGCTGGGCGCCGTCGCCTGCGGCGACGAAGAAGAGGCCGGCCCCGAAGAGGGCCAGACCTACTCGATCGGCGTCACCCAGATCGTCTCGCACCCGGCACTCGACGCCTGCGTCGAGGGCTTCAAGGAGGCCCTGGCCGAGAAGGGCTACGAAGAGGGCGTCAACGTCACTTTCGACGTGCAGAACGCCCAGGGCGACATGGCCACGGCCACGACGATCGCGCAGAAGTTCGCCGGCGAGGGTCTCGACCTGGTGCTCTCGGTCGCCACGCCCACGAGTCAGGCGATGGTCAAGGCCGACAGCGAGACGCCGATCGTCTTCTCGGCAGTCACCGACCCGATCGGCGCCGGCCTGCTCACCAACGGCGACGCCCCCGAGGCCAACGTGACCGGGGTCAGCGACATGCTGCCGGTCGAGCCGCACCTCGAGCTCATCAAGCGCGTCGTCCCCGAGGCCCAGACCGTCGGCCTGCTCTACAACGCCGGCGAGGCCAACTCGGTCTTCCTCGTCGACGCCGAGAAGGCCGCGGCGGCCGAGATGGGCCTCGCGACCGTCGAGGCGACGGCCAGCAACTCCTCCGAGGTCAAGGCCGCGGCCGAGTCGCTCGTCGGGCGCTGCGACGTCATCTCGGTCCTGACCGACAACACCGTCGTCTCGGGCCTCGAGAGCGTCGTCATGGTCTGCCAGGAGAACGGCATCCCGCTGGTCGCCGGCGACACCGACAGCGTGAAGCGCGGCGCCGCGACGGCCTACGCCTTCGACTACTTCGACCACGGCAAGCAGGCCGGCTACATGGCCGCCGAGATCCTCGCCGGCACGGCGATCGCCGACGTGCCGATCCAGTTCGCCGAGAACCTCGTGCTCTCGGTGAACGAGGCGTCGGCCGCCAAGATGGGCCTGACCCTGCCCGAGGACCTCGTCGCCGAGGCGACCGAGAAGTTCTGAGCCGCGGTCGCCGGGGCTCGGCAGCGAGCCTGCGGCCAAGGTAGACTGGGGCCCGGGACCGCGACGCGGTCCCGGGCCCCACTTCCGAAGCGAGTCGCCCGTGGAATCGATACTGACCAGCGGTCTCGAGCAGGGTCTGCTCTACTGCTTCATGGTGCTCGGGGTGTTCATCACCTTCCGCGTGCTCGACTTCCCCGACCTCACCGTCGACGGCAGCCTGCCGCTCGGCGCCGCGGTCACGGCGGCCCTGGTCGCCGGCGGGCACTCGCCGCTCACGGCGACCCTCGCCGGCGTCGGCGCCGGCCTCTGCGCCGGGGTCGTCACCGGTCTCCTCCACCTGCTCCTCAAGTCCGGTGAGTCCGACGCCACCAACTACGGCCCCAAGCTGCTGGCCGGCATCCTCACGATGACCGCCCTCTACACGGTCAACCTGAGGGTGATGGGGAGGAGCAACACGCCGCTGCTCAACGTCGAGACGCTGTTCGACAAGCTCGCCGCCTTCCTCTCGATCTCGATGACCAACTGGCAGACGATCGCCGCCCTCGCCGTGCTGGCGGTGCTCGTCAAGTACGTGCTCGACTGGTTCCTGCACACCGAGTTCGGCCTCTGCCTGCAGGCGACCGGCGACAACGAGCAGATGATCCGCGCCCTGGGCACCAACACCGACTTCACCCGCGTCATCGGGCTCTCGCTGGCCAACGGGCTGGTCGCCCTGAGCGGCTCGCTGGTCGCGCAGCAGCAGGGCTTCGCCGACGTCGGCATGGGCATCGGCACCATCGTCGCCGGCCTCGCGGGGGTGATCATGGGCGAGGTCCTCTTCGGCATGCGCAGCATCAGCTGGGTGCTGTTCAGCGTCATCGGCGGCTCGATCGTCTACCGCCTGCTGATCGCGGTCAGCCTGCGGCTCGGCATCGCCCCGACCGACCTCAAGCTGCTGACGGCGGCGCTGGTCGTGATCGCCCTCGCCGTGCCGACCGTGCGCCGCAAGGTGGTGCGCGTATGACCGCCGCGGCGCTCGAGCTCAAGGGCCTGCGCAAGGTCTTCTTCCCGGGCACGGCCAACCAGGTCGTGGCCCTCGAGCGGATCGACCTGGCCGTGCCTCAGGCGCAGTTCGTCAGCATCATCGGCTCCAACGGGTCGGGCAAGTCGACGCTGCTCAACGCCACGGCCGGCACGTTCACGCTGACCGCCGGCGCCGTCGAGCTCGATGGGCGCGACGTGAGCAAGCTCGCCGAGCACGTGCGCAGCCGCTTCGTCGGCCGCGTCTTCCAGGATCCCCGGGCGGGCACGGCGCCTTCGATGACCATCGAGGAGAACCTCGCCATCGCCCTCATGCGCTGCAAGCGCAGCGGCTTGCGGCGAGGCGTCACGAAGCAGCGCCGCGCCTTGATGTGCGAGCAGCTCGGCCCGCTGGGCATGGGCCTCGAGGAGCGCCTCGGGGCTGAGGTCAACAAGCTCTCCGGCGGGCAGCGGCAGGCGCTCTCGCTGGTCATGGCGACCATCGCCGAGCCGCGTCTGCTGCTGCTCGACGAGCACACCGCGGCGCTCGACCCCAAGGTGGCGGCGACGATCATGGAGCTGACCGGTGCGATCGTCGCCGAGAAGCGCCTCACCACGCTCATGGTCACGCACAACATGGAGCTCGCCCTGCGCTGGGGCGACCGTCTCATCATGATGCACGGCGGCCGTATCGTGCTCGACCTCGACGCCGAGCAGAAGAAGCCCCTCGGGGTGAGCGACCTGATCGCCAAGTTCCACGAGGTCGCCGGCGAGGCGTTCGCCGTCGACCGCCTGCTGCTCGACTGACCCGCAGCCTCACTTCCGCCAACTTTGGCGAGCCCCGGGGAGAGGTTTGCCCGGGCATCGGCCGTTGCCGCGCGGCGCGGCGCCTCGTAGCATCAGGGGGCGCGCCGCGGGCGGCCGCTCCGCGCGCGGCGCGCCGGCGCGGCGATAGCTCATGAGCGCACCGCGCCGCAGAAGGGCCGCGCGTCGCTCGTGCCGGCGTCATCGGTGCGGCAGCGGCGGCCGTGACGCCGCACGGGGGGTCGTATGCAATCGCGTGTCGTGACGCGCATGGGGGACGGGTCGCTGGTCGAGCTCACCCCGGCCGAGATCCGCGCCGAGCTCGAGGCCGGCGTCGAGGCCGCGGTCAAGCGCTTCGCGGTCGAGCCGCTCGCCGGCGACGAGCTCGACCACCTCGCCGACATCTTCACCTCGCCGGCACGCTTCGTCTCGGTGGCGGTCGGCGACGAGGTCGTCCTGAGCCAGGACGGCACCGGCCAGCCGCAGCAGGGCGGCAGCGTGCAGGCGCTCTACGAGACCGAGCAGCTGATCTGCCAGGACACGGTCGAGCTCTGCCAGTCGGACTACTCGTACGCGGCGGTCAAGACGCTGGTCCCGTACGAGCAGCAGACCATGAAGCAGGCCCAGGAGCGACTCACGATCCCGGTGCACTACGGTGCCCAGCCCGACCTGGGGCGGTACTCGAGGCCCGACGGGCCGGTGGGCAACTGGTCGGAGCTGCTCCCGCAGATGCGCATCGCCGAGGCGCGCGCTGCGCAGGAGGAGGCCGTCGAGCTCGCGGTCGCCGACATGATCCACGTGGCCGAGGCGCTGTGGGAGGCCGGCGCCGACGGCATCAACTTCGACACGGCGGGGGCGGCCGGCGACGCCGACTTCCTCGCCGCGCTGCGCGCGGTCGAGCATCTGCGGCGTCGCCACCCGGACATGGGCATCATGGTCGGCATGGCGAGCGAGGTCGTGCTCGGCACTCACGGGCAGCTCGAGCACGGCGGCGTGCGGCTGGCGGGGCTCAAGCCCGAGGGCCAGCTGCGCGTCGTGCAGGCCGCCGGGGCGACGATCTTCGGCCCGGCAGTCACGGTCAACACGGGCAAGACGGTCGCCTGGAACACGGCCCGGGCCCTGACTCTCTGCAAGCCCTGTATGCCGGCGGCCGAGATCCCCGTCCATATGAACGTCGGCATGGGTGTGGGCGGTGTGCCGATGAGCGCGTTCGCCCCGGTCGACGCCGTCTCCCGGGTCTCGCGGGCTTGCGTCGACGTCCTGCGTGTCGACGGGTTGTAGGTCGGCTCGGGGGACGCGCACGGCATGTCCATCGCCCACACGTGCGCCGCGGGCATGGGCGGGCTCCGTGCCGCCGGAGACCTGGTGGCACGGCTGCAGATGGCGAAGGGCATGCGACTGGCGGAGGCGAAGCAGGCAGTGGCGGACGCGCTCGGCGTGGGCGTCCGCGACCTGAGCGACAACCAGGTGATGCACGAGCTGCGCGCAGAGCTGCGCCTCGGCCGCATCTACGAGGCAGAGGTGAACTACTTCCGCGACCCGAGCCCGCTCGAGGCGAAGCTGAACATCGAGAAGCTGCTCGGCCTCGAGCTCAACGGGGTGCGGGCGCTGCGCGAGCGGCTCGGCGGCTGAGCCGGCGGCGAGAGGCTTGAGGCGAAGCGGGCGGGCGCGGCCCAGGGATGCCGCGCCCGCCCGCTTCGCGTGCCGCGGGGCGTTGGGTCCATCATCAGGTGGCACGTGGGGCCGCGCCCGCTCGCCGGCGTTAGACGGTCACGGCGCTCAGCGGGGCGGCGACGGTGGCTCAGCCCTCGGGCCAGGTCGTGGCGTGGATGTCCATGACCTTGTGCAGCAACTCGACGGCCTCGTCGTGCGGGCGCTGGAACGAGTTGCGGCCCATGATGGTGCCGAAGCCGCCGCCCAGCGCGGTCTGGCGGTTCTCTTCCAGCACCGCGTCGACGCCCTTGGCCTCGCCGCCCGAGAAGATCACGATGCGGCGGCCGCCGAAGGCGCCCTGGATCACGTGCTTCACGCGGTCGGCGAGCGTGTCGAGCCTGGTACCCGACTTCTCGAGCGCCTCGGCCGCCTTCTTGTCCCACGGGGCGTTGGTCGGCGGCTTGATCTTGATGATGTCCGCCCCGAGCTGTGCCGCGATCTGCGCCGCGTAGGCGGCGACGTCGACGGCGGTCTCGGCCTCCTTGGGGATCACCCCGCGCGGGTAGCTCCAGACGACGACGGCGAGGCCGGCGGCCTTGGCCTCGGCGGCGAGCTCGCGCAGCTCCTCGTACATCTCGGTGCGCGCCCCGGAGCCGGGGTAGATGGTGAAGCCGATCGCGCCGGCGCCCAGGCGCAGGGCGTCGTCGACCCCCGAGGTGACGGCCGGCAGCGGCGCGCCCTCGGCGGTGTAGAGCAGGTCGTGGTTGTTGACCTTGAGGATCAGCGGGATCCGCCCGGCGAAGTCCGCGGCCCCGGCCTCGATGAAACCGAGTGGCGCGGCGTAGGCGTTGCAGCCCGCGTCGATGGCGAGCTGGAAGTGGTAGCGGGGGTCGTAGCCGGCCGGGTTGGGGGCGAAGCTGCGCGCGGGGCCGTGCTCGAAGCCCTGGTCGACCGGCAGCATGACGAGCTTGCCGGTGCCGGCGAGGCGCCCGCTCGCGAGCATACGGTAGAGGTTGGCCTGGACCCCCGGCGGCTCGGAGCGGTACCAGGAGAGGATCTCGCGGACTCGGTCTGTCATCTGGGCTCCTCCACGGTCGCGATGCGGGCACGCGCGGCCCGCTGATGTACGTCCCTCGGTCTCTCGGGTACCTACCGCGTTCGGGTCGGAGTCAATCGGGCGCGGGGCGGCGCGCCGGTGGTCGGCCGGCGCGGGGCGCCGCGGGCCCGCGCGCGGGCACTTCAAGCCGCGCCAAGGCACGGCCGCGTGCCGTCGCCCTGCGCCCGTCAGTCCGGTTGCGGCTTGGACTTCAGGTCCAGGGGCGCGTTCCAGGAACGCAGTGTCTTCAGGTAGTTCGCGCGCTCGAAGGCCGACGGATCGTCGCTGGCCGCGTAGCTGACGCTGCCTCGCAGCTGGGCGACCGAGTCGTAGCCGTTCATCTCCATCCAGGCGACGAGTTCCTTCTCCACGGTGGCGACGTGCTCGCGACCGTTCTGCAGCAGCGCGGACGTCATCATGGCGACGTCGGCGCCGACGAGCAGCGCCTTCGCCGCGTCGATGCCGCTGTGGACCCCGCTCGACGCGGCGAGTGAGGCGCGTCCGTCGACCTGGGGGCTCAGGATCGCGATCCAGCGCAGGGGGAGGCGGAGCTCCCAGGGCCGGCTGAGCTCGAGGCGCGGCAGGACCTGTCTCGAGTCGGCGTCGAGATCCGGCTGGTAGAAACGGTTGAACAACACCAGCCCGCGCGCCCCTGCCTCGACGGCGGCGACGGCGAAGCTGGCCAGCGCCGAGTAGTACGGGGAGATCTTCACCGCCACCGGGAGGCCGGTGGCGGCGCCGACCTCCCGGATCACGCCGAGGTCGCTCGCCTCCATCGCGGCGCCGGTGCGCGCCGCGTCGGCCGCGATGCGGTAGAGGTTGAGCTCGAGCGCGTCGGCCCCCGCCTCCTCGATCGATCTGGCGAAGCGGATCCAGCCGCCGCTCGAGGTGGCGTTGAGGCTTGCGATCACGGGGACGTCGAGCTGCTTCTTCATCTCGACGATGGTCGCGAGGTAACGGTCGGCGACGCTCTCGACGTCTCTCACTTCAGGGTGATAGTCGAGGGCCTCGGCGAAGCTCTCGGCCCCCTGTTCGAGCGCCCGGTCGAGCTCGACTTCCTCGTGGACCACCTCCTCCTCGAAGAGCGAGGGGAGGACGACCGCCGCGGCTCCGCTCTTCTGCAGGCGCAGGGCGCTCTCGGGCTGCCTCGTGAGCGGCCCCGCCGACGCCACCAGCGGGCTCCGCAAGTCGAGGCCGAGGTAGCTCGTCGCCAGCCCGTTCATGACCGGTCCTCCTTCCGCCCTTCGGCATCGGGGCCAAGGCCGCCGCCGCCTTCCTGGCCCCGACCCGCCTCGTCCCGGGCGGAGGCGCCGCCGAACGTTGCGGGCGCGGTACGCGACATCGCGGCGAGCTGCTCGTAGTAGCGCCAGCGCTCGTCGACGTCGGACTGGATGAGGTCGTAGAGGCGCTCGGCCGTCTCGGGGTGCGTGCGCTTCAGCATGGCGAAGCGCGCCTCGGTCGAGATGAACTCGCGCACCGGCATCGCGGGCGCGCGCGAGTCGAGCTTGAACGGCCGCCCGTCCTCGGTCGCGGTCGGGTTGAAGCGGTACAACGGCCAGTAGCCGCTCTTCACCGCGTCCCTCATGTGCCCCATCGCCTGCGACATGTCGAGCCCGTGGGCCGTGCAGGTACAGTAGGCGATCACGAGCGAGGGGCCGGGCCAGGCGTCGGCCTCGAGGAGAGCCTTGACGGTCTGGGCGTCGTTCGCCCCCACGGCGATCTGCGCGACGTAGGCGGTGCCGTACGCCATCGCCAGGGCGCCGAGATCCTTCTTCGGTGTCGCCTTGCCGGACGCGGCGAACTTGGCCACGGCGCCGCGAGGCGTCGCCTTCGAGGCCTGTCCTCCCGTGTTGGAGTAGACCTCGGTGTCGAGGACGAGGATGTTCACGTTGCGACCGGCGGCGAGCACGTGGTCGAGCCCGCCGAAGCCGATGTCGTACGCCCAGCCGTCGCCGCCGATGATCCAGACCCCCTTCGTCACGAGGTCGTCGGCCAGCGAGAGCAGGCAGCGCACCTCGGGGTCGCCGCCGTCCAGGGCGTGCAGTGCGGTGACCAGCTCCGCGACCCTGCGGCGCTGCTCGCGCAGCTCGCCCTCGGTGTCCTGCGGGCTCTCGAGCAGCGCTTTCACGAGGTCGGCGTCGAGCCGCGACGCCAGGCGTTCGAGGAGGAGCCGCGCCCGCGCGACCCGGGCCTGCGAGCCCATGCGCATACCCATCCCGAACTCGGCCGTGTCCTCGAAGAGGGAGTTGTTCCAGGCCGGGCCGCGCCCATCCTCGTTGAAGGTCCACGGGGTGGTCGGCAGGTTGCCGCCGTAGATCGACGAGCAGCCGGTCGAGTTGGCGATCACGATGCGGTCGCCGAAGAGCTGCGACACGAGCTTGACGTACGGCGTCTCGCCGCACCCCGCGCAAGCGCCGGAGAACTCGAAGAGCGGTTCGAGGAGCTGCGAACCCTTCACCGTCGTGTGGGGGAGGAGGTCTCGCGGCGGCAGCGGGATCGAGGCGAAGAACTCCCAGTTCGTCCGCTGCGCGTCGCGCGTCTCGAGAGCCGGCTCCATGCTGAGGGCGCGGCGCCGCGCCTCGGTCTTGCTCCGGGCGGGACACACGTTGAAGCAGACGCCGCACCCGGTGCAGTCGTCGGGCGACGCCTGGACCGTGAGCTTGTAGCCCGACAGCTCCTTGGCGCGGAAGTCCTTGGAGGGGAAGCCGTCGGGCGCGCCGGCGAGGACGTCGGGTCGGTACACCTTCAGGCGGATCACGGCGTGCGGGCACACGAGCGAGCACTTGCCGCAGTCGATGCAGAGCTCCGGGTCCCAGAGCGGGATCTGCCGCGCGATCGCGCGCTTCTCATACTTCGTCGTCCCCGTGATGAACGACCCGTCCTCGGGGAACGCGCTGACCGGCAGGAGGTCGCCCTCGCCGGCGAGCAGGGGCACCGTCACCCGCTTGACGAATTCGGGGGCGTCCTCCGGTACGGTGATGCCGGCGCCACCGGCGCACGTCACCGCCTCCGGCACGTCGACCTGCTCGAGCTCCTCCAGCGAGCGGTCGATGGCCGCGAAGTTGCGATCGACGATGACCTGCCCGCGCTTGCCGTAGGTCTTCACGACGTACTCCTTGATGTGCCGGAGGGCCTCATCGACGGGGAGGACGCCGGAGAGGGCGAAGAAGCACGGCTGCATCACGGTGTTGATGCGCTCACCCATGCCGACGTCGGCGGCGATGCCGTCCGCGTCGATCACCCAGAACTTGAGGCGCTTGGCGATGATCTGCTCCTGGATGCAGCCGGGCAGGTGGTCCCACACCTCGGCGGCGGGGTAAGGGCTGTTGAGGAGGAAGGTGCCGCCCTCCCGGGCGTGACCGAGGACCATGAGCTTGCCGAGCAACCCGAACTGGTGGCAGGCCACGAAATCGGCGCGCTCGATCAGGTAGGTGGAGCGGATCGGGTTGGGGCCGAAGCGCAGGTGGGAGACCGTGACCGACCCCGCCTTCTTGGAGTCGTAGACGAAGTAGCCCTGCGCCCAGAGGTCGGTGCTCTCGCCGATGATCTTGACCGAGCTCTTGTTCGCCCCGACCGTGCCGTCGGCGCCGGTCCCGAAGAACATCGCCTGCACCTCGCCGGCGGGGCGCCGGTAGCGGAACTCTGTGTCCTCAGGGAGGCTCAGGCCGGTGACGTCGTCGGTGATGCCGACCGTGAAGTGCCGCCTGGGGTCGTCGGCGACGAGGGCGTCGAAGACCGCCTTGGCCATACCCGGGGTGAACTCCTTCGAGGAAAGGCCGTAGCGGCCGCCGATCACGCGCGGCGGACGCTCGAAGTGCGGCCGCGTGGAGTCGGCGTCCTCCGCCAGCGCCGCCACGACGTCGAGGTACAGGGGCTCGCCGGGCGCCCCGGGCTCCTTCGTCCTGTCCAGGACGGCGATCGAGCGCACCGTCGAGGGCAGGGCTCTGACGAAGGCCTCGGCCGGGAAGGGCCGGTAGAGGCGGATCTTGAGGAGGCCGACCCGTTCGCCGGCGGCGACGAGCGCGTCGGTCGTCTGCTCCGCCGCGCCGATGCCGGACCCCATGAGGACGACGACGCGCTCCGCGTCGGGCGCGCCCACGTAGTCGACGAGGCCGTAGCGACGGCCGACGCGCTCGTCGAACGCGTCCATCGTCTCGGCGACGATCCCCGGGATCGCGAGGTAGAACCGATTGCACGCCTCGCGCCCCTGGAAGTACGCGTCGGGGTTCTGGGCCGTGCCGCGCACCAGCGGCGCGTCCGGCGTGAGGGCCCGGCCGCGGAACGCGAGGATCTCCTCTTCGGGGAGCAAGGCTCGCAGGTCGTCCTCGCTCAGCAGTCTGACGCTGTGTACCTCGTGTGAGGTGCGGAACCCGTCGAAGAAGTGCAGGAAGGGGACGCGTGCGCGCAACGTGGCGACGTGGGCGATGAGGGCGAGGTCGTGGGCCTCCTGCACGGAGGCGGAGGCGAGCATCGACCATCCGGTCGTGCGAGCGTGCATCACGTCGCTGTGGTCGCCGAAGATCGAGAGCGCGTGCGTGGCCACGGTCCGGGCCGCCACGTGGATGACCGCCGGCGTGAGTTCGCCGGCGATCTTGAACATGTTGGGGATCATGAGCAGGAGGCCCTGCGAGGCGGTGAAGCTCGCCGCCAGGGCGCCTCGCTGCACGGCGCCGTGAAGGGCGCCCGCCGCGCCGGCCTCGGACTGCATCTCCACGACGTCGGGCACGGTGCCCCAGAGGTTGCGTCTGCCGGCCGCCGCCCACGCATCGACCGCCTCGCCCATGGGCGACGACGGCGTGATGGGGTAGATGGGCATCACCTCGGTCAGCGCGTAGGCGACGCGCGCCGCGGCCTCGTCTCCGTCGATGCAGGTCCACTCCTCGGCCATGGGTCTGCCTCCTGGTCGTGCTGCCGGCGCCGGTGTGAGCCGCGGCCCTGCCCAGATATGGGGTTCTACCCGGCGGGATGGCCGGCAATCCGTACAGCGGCCGCCGCCGGCGCGAGGCCTCGAGGCTTGCGGGAGGCGCGGCGTGGGAATGGTCAGGGGCGCGGCCGGCGCGCCGGCCGCGCCCCTGACCATGGACGACACGACGCGCATCACCTACGTGGGGCACGGCACCGTGCTGATCGAGAGCGCGGGTCGCCGGCTGCTCACCGACCCGCTGCTGCGGCGCTGGGCCGGGCCGCTTCGGCGCTACGCGCCCCTGCCCGGCCCCGACGTCACGGGGAGCCTCGACGCCATCCTCCTGTCGCACCTGCACATCGACCACGTCGACGTCGGATCGCTGCGCCTGCTCGACCGGCGCACGCCGGTCATCGTGCCGGCGCCCGGAGCGACGACGCTGGGCCGTCTCGGCTTCAGCGACGTGCGCGAGGTGGAGACGGGCGACGTCGTGCGGTTCGGCCCCGTCACCATCGAGGCGACGCCCGCGCGCCACGTCGTGAAGCGCTACCCGCTGCTGCCGGTGAGCGACGGCGTCGGCTTCCTCGTCGGCGGCGGGCATTCGATCTACTACGCGGGGGACACGGGGCCGTTCACCGAGATGGCCGACATCGCCCGGCTGCTCGACGTCGCCCTGCTGCCGATCTCGGGCTGGGGCCCCACGCTGAACGCCGACGAGCACCTGACCCCTCTGGCCGCGGCGCGCTGCCTCGGCCTGCTGCAACCGGCGCTGACCGTGCCGGTGCACTGGGGGACGTACTACCCGCCGGCCATGTCGCGCCTGTGGCGCGGCGACCCGCGCCGCCCGGCGCTCTCCTACGCGCGCTACGCGCGCGTGCTGGCGCCGGGCGTTGCCGTGCGCATCCTCGAGCCGGGCGGCGCCGTCGAGCTGGGCCCGGACGCGCTCGAGCCGGGCCCGGACGCGCCTACAGGAACCACACCAGCACGAGGATGAGGGCCATCACGGCTACCACTCCGCCGATGCCTCGCCACATGGTGTCCTCCATCGCTGCGTCGTCTTGCCTTCTCATCGTTCCCGCGGGGCGCCCGGGTAACCGGACCTCGCTCGTCGCCTTTCGTCGCCGCCCGTTGCCCGCTGCGCTAGACTAGCGCCAGCGATGACGTCGACCCTCCTTCGTTCGGGATGGTTCAGGGGCCGGTCTCGGCGGCACGGCGACCGACGCCCCGGGGGGCGCCCCCGTCCGGCGGTGTGGCCGGCGGTCGCCGGCGTGGCGACGGTCTTCGTCGTCGCCGTCGGCATCCTCTCCTCGTCTCCCACAGCCGCGAGTCAGGACGAGACCGAGGCGGCGCTCTACGCCCAGCAGTGCGGCGCGTGCCACGGCGCCGAGGGCGAGGGCGGCATCGGCCCCGACCTGCGCGCGCTCACCTCGGCCGCCGACGTCGCCGCCCAGATCCGCGCCGGCGGCGGGGGCATGCCGGCCTTCGAGGGCGTGCTGAGCGAGGCTCAGATCGAGGCTCTCGCCGGTTGGGTCGTCGAGGAGCTCGGCGCGGCGCCGGGGGACGAGCCCACGCCGCCGACCGACGAGACGCCGCCCCCGGGTGAGAGCCCGCCGCCCGCCGACGGCACGCCGTCGCCCACGGCGGAGCCCTCGCCCTCGGTCACCGCGCCCGCGCCGCCGCTCGCCGCCGACGCGAGCGGCGCGCAGATCTACTCCGCGCTGTGCGCGCCGTGCCACGGCGCCCGGGGCGAGGGCGGGAGCGGCCCGAGTCTTGCGGCCGCGGCCTTCGCCGGGATCGTCGCGCCCAAGGTGCGCGTGGGAGGCGGGGGCATGCCGGCTTTCGGAGACACGCTGACGGCGGACCAGGTCGGCCGCGTCTCGACCTACGTCGCCGAGGAGGTCGCCGACGCCGAGGCCCGGTCGGCCACCGTCCCTGAGGGCGGGGAAGTGTATCGTCTCTACTGCGCCGGCTGTCACGGTGCGACCGGCCGGGGCGGCGCGCTGACGACGGGCGTGAACGCCCCCTCGTTCGCCGGCATCCCCGCGGCCAACGCGTTGTCGGCGATGCTCGTCGGCCCGGGCAACATGCCCTCGCTCGCCGGCGCCCTCGACACTCGCCAACAGGCCGCCGTGTCGCGCTACGTCGAACTGCTGCTCGACCCACCTGCGCCGGGCGGCCACGGTCTCTGGTTCATCGGGCCGTTCGTCGAGGGGGCGGTCTCCTGGGTGGCCGCCGGCGTCCTCGTGCTCGTCTCGATCTGGCTGGCGCGCGGCCGGCGAGGGGCGCGTGATGAGTGACCCCGGGCGGCGCGAGCCGCCGGCCGCGGGC
>DATHSP010000301.1:0-7622 GCA_035464075.1 Thermoleophilia bacterium
TTCACCCCGGCCGCGCCGGAACCTTCCCGGTGAGTGGTGACTCGGTGGCCGATCTCGCGGCGGCCGGCGAGGCCGCGGGGCGATAGCGGCGGTTCTTGAGGCAGCAAGGCGGAGGGTGCTTCAGACGGCTTCGGTCACGGCCTCCGGAGCGGGAGGATCAACGGGGCGACGTCCGTTGTGCCCCGTCTGCCCTCGACAGCTCCGTCGGCGGCCTCCGTCACCGTTCGTCCGTCAGCGACCGTCAGTCACGGCGCCACCGTGAAGATCGCCGCCGACAGCATCCTGAAGCCGTTCTTGATGTGGGCCCTGAAGACCGGGTCGTTGCCGAAGACCACGGCGCTGCCGTTGCGCACCGCCGCCGCCTGTCCGTCGATCACCTCATAGCCGGGCATGAAGCCGGACATGAAGGCGTCGTCCGGGTAGGTCGCCAGCACCTCGAGCCCCGTCGTGTCGGGGAAGTACGCGGGGAAGTAGTCGAAGAGATAGTCCTCCTCCGGGTAGCAGCCCGTGATCGGGTTGCCGCGCGCGAGCAGGGCGTGGACGATGCCGTTGCTCTCGGAGTCGGAGTCGAGGTACTCGACCCCCTGCACGATGCCGTAGTACTCGGCGAACGAGGCGCCACCCCAGCCCGTGGTCACGAGTCCGCCTCCGCAGGCGAGGAACTCGCCGACCAGCGCCGCGGCGTCGGCGTCGCGCGGCGCCCCCTCCCCGGTCACGATCACGTCGTAGTCGGCGAGGCAGCCGGCGAGGATGTCGGCGTCGCGCACGATGGTCACGTCGAAGCCGAGCTCCTTCAGCACGAACACCGTCGGGCCGACGGTCGCGTTGCCGGCCGTGCCCGACGAGCCGTAGTTGATACGCGTGCCGTCGGGCCAGAAGCGCGGTAGCGAGCCCCACCACACGGGGTTGCCGTCCGCGTCGAGCGGCACGTTCGGGGCGTCCGCGTCGGCGGGCGTCGCGGGTGCGTCGCTGCGCCTCGTGTAGGCGGCGACCTTCACCGGGGCGAGCTCCTTCAGGCAGCTTGCGTCCGGTGGGCTGATGCCGGTGAAGGTGAGCCCGTACTCCTTGGCCAGCGGCAGGAGGCTCTTGCCGGCGGCGCGCACGACGAACGTGCCCCCCGGCCAGCAGCCGGCATCGGTCTGGAGCTGCGCCACGCTGCAGCCGCCGGCCAGCAGCTTGTTGACTGCGACGACGGCGTCGTTGGTGTCGTTGCGCAGCGCGAAGGTCGTGCAGGCCGGGCGTTTAACGGCCCCGGCCGGGTACGCCGCCCGCTTGACGTTGCGCAGCGACGCGGCGAAGGGCTCCTCGGCGATCACCCGCGTGAAGCCCCAGAGCTCGGGGTAGCTCACCGCGGCGATGTCGTACATCGGGATGCCCGGGTCGTAGGTCAGGTTCTCACCCTCCCAGAGCAGAGAGTTGGCGATGCCGGCGAAGGGCTGGTTCAGCGGCACGACGTAGCTACCCTTCGGGTACCAGACGCCGTCGTAGCAGAAGGCCTTCTTCGCGACCTTGACCTGGATCTCGTAGCCGATCAGGTGGTCGACCGTCTTGGCGGCCTCGATCGGGTTCTTCTGCTGGCCGCCCATCGGGATGATGTGGGCGAACGGGTACTCGCCGCCCTCGGGCCCGCCGAAGTTGGTGCCGCGGCGGTAGATCTCGATCTGGGAGCGGAACATCTCCTCGCGGTTCTCGGCGGCGAAGAGCATGGCCGCCCACGTCGACCAGAAGTGCCCCTCTACCCCGCGCCAGTCGCGCGGGCCGGTCTCGATGGTCTGCGCGCTCAGCCCGTAGTACAGGCCGAACATCGGGATGTAGATCGGCGCGTAGTCGTCCCAGCCGCCCTCGACCTCGTAGTCGCGGTAGGGGATCTGCGCGAAGGGGAAGTCCTCCGGCATCTCGGCGGCGAGGCGCGCCTCCTGGGCCTCCGCCTGCTGCAGCATCCAGTCGAGGTAGATGTCCTCCTCGTAGTTGGGGTTGTGCGGCATCGAGCAGGGCTCGATGAGGATCGGCTTGACGAAGCCGTGGTTGTCGCAGCTCACCATCGGCTTCCACGTCGTGTACATCTTGGCGATCACGCGCGCCTCGGGCTGCGAGAGCGTGATCAGGTCGCGGTTGCAGTCGAAGCCGTTGGCGTTCTGCCGCCAGCCGTCGATGCGCCCGTCCGGGTTGGCGACCACGTTGATGACGACGATGCAGTTCTCGAGGATCTTGCAGACCTCTTCATCGTCCTCGAAGGCGAGCTTCTGCGCCATCCAGATGGCGGCGTCGACCCCGGTGGTCTCGAAGCCGTGGATGCTCGAGTTGATGAAGACCGGGACCTTGTAGTCGTAGTCACGCTCGATGACCTCGAGCGCCTTCTCCGGGTTCCTGATCATCAGCTTGCGCAGGCTCTGGTACTTGCCGTACTTGCCGTGCGCGGTGGGCTCGGTGATGACCATCTGCCAGATCGGACGGCCCCCGGCGGAGGTGCCGACCTCGGTCACCTTGACGCGCCGCGACATCTCGAGACCGGCCAGGTAGCCGGGCAGCTCGGAGTAGTAGATGTGGTCGTAGTTGAGGTTGGGCCACTCGTAGTCCTCCTGCGCGAAGGCCGGCGCGGCGAGCCCCGCGGACACGGCCGCGAAGAACGCGAGCAGCAGGAGCAGGACGAGTGGCACGGCGAAGACGTGGCGGTCGACCCTCATGGCGATCCATCCCCCTTTGGTCACTGGACGGGAGGGCGCGCGGTCGCCGGCGGTCGCGGAGAGAACCGGCGCGTGGCGCGCCGAGCATGGTCCCATAGCACCCCCTTCTCGCGCCTGGTGCGTGACGCCGCCGGTCCCCTTGTGCGGCGGCGATGGGCGCGCGAGGAGAGTCCTATCACTCGTCGCGCCGAAGGTACATACTCACCGCCGTTTAGCTCCTATACATATAATGAAGCGGTGGTACGACACGGCGCTCGTGCGGCCGCGGGGTATGGTCCCCGAGTGTCGGGACGACGGGGGAGCCTCTCGGCTCCCCCGTCGTCCGCCCCGAAGGGCGATCGGTCGCGCAGGCCTGGCGGCCTGGCCGGCCTCTGTCGCTGCGGCCTACCGCACGCGGATCTCGGCGAAGAACTCGCCGCCGTAGCCCACGTAGACATGCAAGCGATAGGTGCCCTTGCCGAGCACCTTCGTGTTCAGGTTGTAGAAGTACTGGTCGAGGCCGCGGTTGTAGCGGAACTCGATGCTGGTCTTGGGCGCGGAGCTCGACGTCGGGTCGAACTCGGGCCCCCAGACGTCGCCCTCGAGCTTCGCCAGCTGTAGCACCGGCGTCAGACCGCGGATCGTGGCGCCGGCGGCGTCGAAGACGCGGAACCTGACCGGGAGGCTGCCGCCGTTGACGACGGTGACGTCCGTCGCACTCAACGGCCGAAGCAGCGCGTAGGTGAACGGCGTGAACGTCGCGGAGATGGTGGCGTCGGCGTCGACGTCGTCGAAGGTGTAGCTCGTCACCCGCCCGACCGACTCGCCATCCACGAGCACGTCCTCGACCATGTAGCCGAGGTCGGGCGTGATCGTGAACGTTTGGCCGCCGCCGGCGGCCACCCACACGTCGCCGCTGGGGTCGATCGTCCCTCCGGGTCCGGCCGTGGCAGAGATCGTGTAGGCGACCGCGGCCGTCTCGTCGGTCAGGTTCGTCCATGCGGCCGCCTGCCCGACCATCAGCCAGGCGCGCTCGGGGTCGAATCTGAAGGTCAGGTCTGAGCTGTGGGCGACGTAGCGGCTGCCCGCCGCGGTCGTGCCGCGGATGACGAGGGCGCCGTCGTTCACGCCTGGGGTGGCGTCGCGGTTGAGCCACATGCCCGAGACCCAGCCGCTGTCGGTGCCGGTGCTGGTCATCGTCGGACTGTAGCGCGCGTCGATCACGGCGCCGGCCGGGGTCTCCGTGAACCACCAGATGCGGTTGGCGATGAACCCGTAGTCCTCCGCGGGGTAGGCGCCCGTGACCGGGCTCGCCTCGCCGGCGACGTTGACCCAGCGGTGGATGCCGCCGAAGGTGTCGCTGTTGGCGGTGCTGCCCTGGGCGATGCTGCCGGTGAGCAGCCCCGAGCTGTTGAGGAACGAGTAGTTGTTGCCGGAGTAGTTGTCGCCCATGTAGCCGCCGCCTCGCTCGAAGAACGCGAGGAGCCGCTCCTGGGCGAGGGCGTTGGTCGGCCAGGAGGCGCCCTCGTTCCAGATGAAGTCGTAGCCCAGCAGCGGGTCGTCGGCCCCGGTGGAGAGGGAGATCGACCCGGTGCCCCCGGTCGTGACGTAGCCGACGTTCTCGGGGCCGAAGATCTTCGTCATGACGCCGAAGGGCACGTACGGCGGCGGCGCGTAGGTCGTGCGCAGCACGGCGACCTTGGGCGCCTCGCCGACCCTCGTCGCCGCCGGCATCGCGACGCCGACGTTGCGCTCGAACCAGATGCCGGCCTGGGCACCGACGGCGTCGAGCGCCGCCGCGGTCGTGTCGTCGGCCGGGAAGATCAGGCTGCCGGCCGGCATGCGCCCGCCGGTCGTGCTGTCGAAGGCCTCCTCGGCGATCGCGCCGCGGACGCCGTCCCGGAGCAGGTCCATGACGGCGCTGAACTCACGGACGCCCTTCAGCGACACCGCGTACCACTCCGCGGGCGCGTCGACGCCGTCCCTGACGCCGCCGGTCAGCTCGTTGGTGTCGCCGACGGCGCTCGTCGGCGGCGCGAAGGTGCCGTCGCCGCGCGGCACCTCGACCACGTCGGCGCCCCAGACCAGCCCGTGGCTCCAGGCGGCCGGTGTCGCATACAGGTCGAAGATGCGGTCGACGATGTCGACGCCGCGGCCGAGCGCCTCGCGGGCGAGGCCGCGCATCGCCTGGTCCATCCAGACGACGTAGGAGTCGGCCTCGTAGGTGGCGCCGTTCCAGGCGAAGTCACCGGTCAGGCGCGTGACCTCGACCCTGTTGTCGAGGAGGAAGTGCGCCAGGCGGTTGGCCTCGATGTCGCTGCGCTGCCCGTCGCCGAACGGGATGACGTACGCCTTCGGGTAGTCGTACATCCAGTTGTGCCAGTAGTCGTCGAAGCCGCGCTCGACGAGGATCGGGTCGTTCTCGATCGCGTTCGGATCCCAGGCGGCGTCCTCGACCCCGCGGCGGAAGCGCTCGAGCTGGTCGTGGAGCATGTCGCCGCGGTGGTCGACCCAGAAGTCGGCGGACGAGTAGATGGCGAGGTAGGCCGCTCCCTTGCCGATGCGCCGGTCGGTGTTGGCGTTCGAGTTCGAGCCCGGCACCTCGACGGTGGAGGAGTCGACGGCGACCGTGGCCATGATGGTCTGGCCGTAGAAGGGACCCCAGTCGTCCCAGCCCTGCGCGAAGGCGGGGCCGCGGTCGGGTGAGCCCGCGGTGATGGCGGCGGTGCCGCCGCCCGACGCGGGCAGGTCCGTGTGGTCGGAGTGCACGTAGCTGAACGCCGTCGCGCTCGGCTTCTCGGTGATGGTGAAGACGCCGTCGTACCGGTCGTCCCCGACGCCGAGCACCGAGACCCTGGCCCCCACGACGAGCTGCGTCGCGTTGCCGGTCGTGGTGATCGTCACCGTGTCGCCGGTCTGGGTGGCCCCGCCGGGCTCGGCGGCGATCGTGTACTGCGCCGTGGAGTTGCCGGCGCTGGTCCAGTCGTTGACCGGGCGCTGGATCTGCCGGTCGGCGGCGTAGAAGTCGGCGCGGTTCTCCTCGGTCCTCAGCTGGTTCCAGTGGGCGAAGATGTCGTACTCGAGGCCCGGGTTGTGCGGCATCGTCAGCCCGTCGATCAGCGTGACGCTGTAGTAGCCGTGCAGGCCGAGGCCTCCGACCGGGAGCCAGTCGAACATGAGCTTCCACGAGGCCCTGATCTCGGGCTGCGACTGCACGAAGCCGTCGCGGTTCATGTCGACGCCGGCGCCGTTCGAGCGCGTGCCCTGGACGCGGCCGTCGGGGTTGGCGACGGGGTTGATGACGACGATCGCGTGGTCGAGCAGCTTGTCGACGGTCTCGTTCACGCCGTAGGGCGTGGTCGCGAGGTCGCGGATCACCTGCATGGCGGCGTCGACGCCCTCGTACTCGTTGCCGTGGATCGAGGCCTCGATGAAGATCGGGACCTTGACCTCGTCGCCGTAGGCGGCGAGCAGCGCTTGGGCGGCGGCCGGGTCGGTCAGCGCGAGCTCGCTGATCTGCTGCCAGCGCCAGAAGTCGCGCTGCTGCTCCGCGGTGTCGAGGGCGTTGATGACGACGCCGTAGAGGTCGCGGCCGCCGACGGACTGCCCGATGACGAAGTAGTCCATGCGGGGGGCGACGCCCGCCGCCACGGCCTCTGTCTCAAACTGGGCGAGCAGCGGCGCCACCGAGGCGTACGGGAGGTTGGCCAGGTTGTCGGTCGTGCTCTGCCGCGGATACGTGCCGTCGCCCGGCTCGGGCGGGACCGGCCACGGCGGCTCGAGCATCGTGGAGATCGAGGTGGCGTCCCATGGGGCCGCGGCGAGTGCCGTGGCCGGCGCCGCGAGCAGCAGCGCCAGGGTGAGTACGATCAGGAACGGGACGAAGCGACGTCTGTGCACGTGGGCCTCCTTGTCGGGTGTCTCAGCGGTCATGTGTCTCAGCGGTCATGTGTCTCAGCGGTCATGTGTCTCAGCGGTCACGCGACTCCGCGGTCGCCGACCGGCTCCGTTGGGTGTCGGGGCGGTCGGGTGTAGGGGCGCATGCGGAGGCACCGGGACGGGCTCGTCGCGCGGGTCGGCGCAGGCTGCGCCTCGGATCGTGGCATCGCACCCCTTTCGGCCGGCCGTAGCACCGACGACAAAGGGGCGGGGTCTGTGCTGCGCGGCCTCGCCCCCCGGTACGCGGTGGTGCGGTCTTCCTCTTCGGCGGCGCGGCCCATCGCGTCGCCTCCCCTGCCTCGCCGCGGCCGGCCTCTGCCGACACGATCGAGGCTTGGGCGGAACGCTACCCGCCGTCGCGTCGCTCGTAAAGATGCACGGCCGTTTCTCTCCCAGGCAAGTTGTCGCCTGCGCGGGCAACGCTTGTCGTCGCCGCGCGGCTCAGTACTTGCCGAGCAGCTTCCAGATCCAGCGGTGCGGGGCGTGCATGCTGAAGCCGAGCTCGTTGTACATCACCGCGCAGTGCCCGGTGATGACCTTGAGCCCGCGCTCCTTCGCGGCGGCGAGGGCCTCGGGGGTGTCGGTCATCTGATGGAGCCAGATCTCGCTGATTCCGGCGTCGGCCGCCCTGGCGACCCAGTCGGCGGTCTCCTCCTTGGGCAGCTCGAGGACGGCGGCGTCGACCTTCGCCGGCAGCGCGGCGAAGTCGGGCCAGGCCTGGTCGCCCTCGACCGTCCCGGCGCCGGGGTCCACCGCGTACACGGTCTTGCCGCGCTTCTTCAGGGCGTTGTAGGTGAGCTTGGGGAAGGCGCGCTTGTCGCCGTGGCCGACCACGGCGTAGCTGTCGCGCTCCCAGAAGCGTTCGCACTCGGAGGGCATCGGGTCTCCTTCTCTTCGGCGGGTGTGTCGTCGCGGTCCGGCGGTCTCGACAGGCAAGCGCCCAGGTGATGGGCGGGTCAGGCGCCGGCCGGCCCGTAGCAGTCGGCCGGCGCAAGGACGTCGGGGAAGCGGTCGCGCAGG
>DATHSP010000302.1:0-7513 GCA_035464075.1 Thermoleophilia bacterium
CGACGACGGCCGGGGCGGCCCCCGGCACGGCCGGCGGCCGCCCCGGCCGTCACTCGCTCAGACTCGCCTTCACGCCGTCGATCAGCTCCTGCTGCTCCGCCTCTGAGAGCCGGGCCTCCGGGTGCATGAGGCGGTACTCGCGCGGCGGCATCTCGCCATCGCGGACGACCTCTTCGATGGCGACGGCGACGAATGCCGCCTCCTCCGGGGAGAAGCTCCACTCGCTGAAGTTCAGGACCTCACGACCCTCGTCGACGTCGCGCGTGAGCAGCCACGAGGTGGGCGCGATGTGCGAGTACCACGGCCAGCGCGTCTCGTTGCTGTGGCAGTCGTAGCAGGCGGCGCGCACCAGTTCCTCGGTACGCTCGCTGTCCCAGGCCGGCTCCGCCGTCACCGGCGGGTTCTCGTGCTGGCGGCCGTAAGGCACGAACTGGATGGCCGCGAGCAGCAGGGCCCCGGCCACGAGCAGCCAGACGACGATGCTCCACGCCTTCTTCACCACGTCCTCCTCTCGCCCGCCTCGGCCGGCGAGCGCTCGCCGGCCACAGCCCGCCAGGCCGCGAGCCCGCCGAGCAGCACGGTGACGTCGTCGCGGCCGTGCGCCTTCAGGACGCTGGCCGCCGTCATCGACCTGCGCCCTCGCGGGCACACCGCGAGGACACGACCGCTGGCCGGCACCTCGGCGACGCGATCCGGCAACTCGCCCAAGGTGATGTGGAGAGCGCCCTCGACCGGCGACTCCGTGACCTCGGCCGCGGTGCGCACGTCGAGCACGAGCACCTCCTCGCCGCCGGCCGCGCGCTGCAGCTGCTGCTCCGCGGTCAGGACGGTGACCGCAGAGGCCGGTCGGCCGGCGGCGTGCCACGCCGCCATCCCGCCGCCGAGCACGCCGCCGAGGTGGTCGTACCCGAGGCGCACGAGCCGGCGCACCACCTCGGTGACGTCCTCGCCGTCGGTCACGAGCAGCAGTGAGCGTCCGTACGGCAGCAGCCAGCCGGCGTGAGGGCCGAGGTTCTCCAGTGAGAGCGAGAGCGCGCCGGGCACGTGCCCGGCGGCGAAGGCGCTCTCCGAGCGCGCGTCGACGACCACAGCACCGGACGCCGCGGCGGCCAATTCGTCCGGCGAGAGGATCGGCGGCACGGGCAGCGTCCCGAGCAGCGGCGCACCCTCGACGTTGAGGACTTCCATGTGGCGGAAGTAGGGAGGGCGCTCGCCCACGGCTGAGGCGGCGTCGACGAAGGCCTCCCGGTCGGCCAGCCGCAGGAGCGGGTTCACGTGACGTTCAAGACCGATCGTCGTCCAGGGCCGGCTGGCGATGGCCGCGCCACACACCGACCCGGCGCCGTGCCCCGGGGCGACGATGACCTCGTCGCCCAGCGGCAGGAGGGTACCGAAGAGGCTCCCGTGCAGCAGGGCGGCCATCTCCCGGCTGCGCGCCGCGTCGACGAGGTCGGTCCGGCCGACGTCGCCGGCGAAGAGCGTGTCGCCGGTGAAGACGATCCACGGCGCCCCGTCGGCCTCACGCAGCAGGTAGCTGAGGCCGCCGGGCGTGTGGCCGGGAGTCGACAGGGCCTCGAGCGTGAGGCGGCCGACGGTCCACGTCTGGCCGGGCTGCGCCGGCGCGCCGTAGCGGTACGGCAGCTGCGCGTCGGCGTGCCAGATGGAGGCGCCGGTGCGCTCGGCGAGCTCGACCGAGCCGATCACGTAGTCCTCGTTGCGGTGGGTCTCGACGATGTCGGTGATGCGGCAGCCGGCGGCGGTCGCCCTCTCCACGTAGACCTCGGCGTCGCGACGCGGGTCGACGACGACCGCCGTGCCCGCGTCGCCTATCAGGTAGGAGACGTGGGCGATGCCCGGCGCCTCGACGCGCTCGAGCAGCATCGTGCGGCTCCCTTCGGTCGCCTGCGGTGGGTGCTTCTCGCCAGTGTTGCCGGGGCGGACCCGCTCCTAAACAGCTTCGCCGTGCGGCGACACGGCGCTCAGCCCCAGATCCCGAGCCACTCCAGAGGGCCCTTCACGCAGGCGTAGACGATCTTGGCGGCGTGACGGAAGGTGTGGGTCGCGACGAAGGCGTAGCCGAGCGCGACGTAGAGGAAGGTGACGACGTAACCGGCCGGGGCGATGAAGCGCTCGTACCAGGCGGCGACCGGCTGGCCCGCCTTGCGCCGCCGCTTCTTGCGGGCCTTCTTGTACCGCTCCCAGCGAGCGACGATCACGAGTCCGGTGCCGTGATAGAGGCCCCAGAAGGTCCAGTTGAGGTTCACGTAGTGCCAGAGCCCCATGGTCAGCATGCTCAGGTAGAGGCCGAGCCACGGCTTGCGGGTCAGCCCGTAGACCGGGAAGTAGACGTTGTTGCGTACCCAGCTCGAGAGCGAGATGTGCCAGCGTCGCCAGAAGTCGCCGAGGTTCTTGCTCAGGAACGGCAGGTTGAAGTTCTCCATGATCCTGAAGCCGAAGAGCGCCGAGAAGCCGATGGCGAGGTCGGTGTAGGCGGAGAGGTCGAAGTAGGCGCGCACGAACACGGCGATGACGTAGACCCAGCCGTCGAAGGCGCCCAGCGCGTCGAGGTCGAAGCCTGGGCGCCCCATCGTGTGCAGCAGCTCGCCGAAGGCGAGAGCGAAGAGGAAGTCGACGATGAAGACCTTTTTGAAGTAACCGACGGCGATGCGGCGCAGGCCGACGTAGAACAGCTGGCGGTCGAAGGCCACGCTGCGCTTGCCGTAGAAGCCCTGGTAGGTCTCGAGGGGGCCGGCCGGGAAGGTCGGGATGAACATCATGAACGCCGCCAGACGCAAGAACGAGTTGTCGGTGATGACCCCGCGCAGGTGGTCGAAGACGTACTGCATGAGGCGGAAGACGAAGTAGCTGATGCCCAAGGGCATGAGCAGGCGCGCGGTGATCCACTCGTCGCCGCCCCACATCGCGACGGCGGCGGAACGGCCGTACTTGCCGATGGCCAGCGTGACCACGGTGACGAGCACGGCGAGCAGCACGGTGCGCCCGCCCGAGAGGCGCCCGGCCGCGTGCGCGGCGACGACCTGCTGGGTCACGAGGAGCAGCCCGACGGCGACCACGGCGAAGACCGGGTGGAGCAGGGCGAGGATCGCCAGCGAGAGCCCGACGACGAGCCAGAGGCGCCGGCGGTCGTCACGCAGGACGAGCCAGAAGAGCGCCAGCGCCACGACGACGACCGGGATCAGGTAGAGGGAGAAGTAGATCCTCACGGGGTGTCTTCGGCTTCGTCGGCGCTATCGCTCCCGGCGGTGCCCTGCCGCTCGTAGAAGGCCGCGAGCTCCTCGGCCAGGCGCTGCTCCCAGAGCTCGCGACCCGGCTCGACGAGGTGCGACAGGTCGTGGAAGTCCTCGTTGCCGAGCCCGATGTCCTGGGAGAAGTCGATGTACGGCACGCCGAAGCGCCCGGCGAGCTCGCGCACCCGCGGCTGGTACATCGCGAGCGCCGGGTCGAAGCGCCCCGCGACGACCTCCTCGTTGCGCGGCAGCTCCACCAGCACCACGTCGACCCCGCGCTGCCGCGAGCGCTCGAGCAGCTGCTCGAGCATGCCGAGGTTGAACTCGAGGTTCTTCTCGAAGACCGGCGCCCGCCGCTTGTTCCACTTGCGCACCATCGCCTCCTTCTCGGCGACGGGATGCAGGTACCGCTGGTTGTAGCGGTGCTGACCGTAGGTGCGCCCCGGGAGCCGGCCGGCGAACAACCCCCGCACGTGCTGGTCGGCGTAACTGGTGAGGAAGCTGAAGACGCCCGGCAGGATGCTGAAGTCGTCGCGGTGCTGCGGGGCGATCCCCTTGACGTGGTCGCGGAGGTACTCGCTCTCGAGCAACAGCTCCTTGCCGACGGCCTGCTGCTGGTTCGCACCCTTCGACGGCGTGAAGCGGCCGAGGTTCACACCGACGACGAGCAGGGCCGGCAGCGGCACGTTGTCGGCGACGGCGAGGCTCTGGGCGAAGTTCTGGTTCATCGAGCCGAGGTCGTAGGCGACGACCGGCGGACCGCCAGCCTCCTGGACGCGCCGGGCCAGCGACTCCCCGCTCACGATGCTCTCGCGCGACGACGAGCCGCCGAGGACGTAGATACCGGGCACGCCGGGGGGATCTTGCCGGTTCCGGGCGACGGTCCACGACACGTACACGTAATCGTCGCTGGACTTGCGCAGCCAGTACTCCAGCGGCACGCTCGACCACGCGCCGCTGACGAAGAGGGCCTCGAGCCCCAGGATGGCAGGCACGAGCAGCAGGGCGGCGACGAGCATGGCCATTGGGCTGGTGCTGGCGAGACCGCGCAGGAAGCCGGCGCGGCGCGGGCCGCGCGGGCGCGACTGGTCGACCTGGGGGAAGCGGCCGACGCCCATCAGCCCGCCGCCTCGAGCAGCGCCCGGAGCTCGGCGCGGACCGCCTTGCCGGAGCCGGTGCGCGGGATCTCGCGCACGGCCACGATGCGGCTCGGCAGCGACGACGACGGCAGCAGGTCGCGCAGCTCGCGGAGGACACGCGTCGCCTTGAAGCCCTCGGGCTCGAGCGGCACCACGAAGGCGACCGGCACGTGCCCGAGGATCTCGTCCGGCGCCGCGATCACGGCGACGTCGGCGAAGCGCTCGAGCGCCATGAGGGCCTGCTGGACGTGGACGGTCGAGACCTTCTCGCCGCCGCGCTTGATGATGTCGTCCTTGCGCCCCGCGATCCAGACGTAGCCGTCGGCGTCGACGTGGCCGAAGTCGCCGCTGCGCAGACCGTGCGCGGTGAGCGTGCGCGCGGTGATCCCGGGCTCGTCGAGGTAGCCCTGCATGAGCAGCGAGCCGGTCACGTAGAGCTCCCCGGTCTCGCCGGGCGGCAGCTCGCGCCCCTCGGCGTCGAGAGCGCGCACGCGCATGTCGCCGATGGGGCGCCCGACGGAGCCCGGGCGCGCGTCCAGTTCGCCGGGCGGCAGCACGCAGAGCCGGCCGCTGACCTCGGTGAGGCCGTACATGTTGAACAGGGCGACGGCGGGCAGGAGCCGGCGGAAGCGCTCGATGACGGGCAGCGGCAGGTGGTCGCCCGAACTGACCCAGAAGCGCAGCCCGGTGGCGCGAGGTCCCTCGAGCGGCTCGACCACGCGCACGAGGTGGGCGGGGGCGCCGCCGAAACCGCTGCAGCCCAGCCGCTCCATCTCGTCGAGGAGGCCCTCGCCGAAGTAGAAGCCCAGCTGCCCCGCCGTGCCGCCGCCGTGCGCCATCAGGGTGAGGAAGTGGCAGATGCCGCTGGTGAAGTAGGGCGGCGTGTTGATGAAGATGCGGTCGCCGGCGCCCAGGCCGAGCACCTGGGCGACGTACCCCGGATTGCTCGAGAGGGCGCGCAGCGTCTGGCACACCGCCTTGGGCACGCCGGTGGTGCCCGACGTGAACATCAGCATGGCGAGCTCGTCGGGGCCGACCGGCGACGAGGCGCCGTCGAGACCCCCCGCCGGCGAGCCGGCGGCGTCGAGCCCTGCCGCCGGCGCGGCCGCGCCCGCGAGTCCCCCTGCGGGCGCGGCGCCGCCGGCAGGTTCGAGCCCGTCGACGAGGCCGCCGGCGTCGGTGCGGACGACCAGGCGAGGCAGACCCACGTCGGGCAGCGTCGCCTCGTCGGGCACGACCACGAGGTCGGGCGAGGACTTGACCAGGAGCCCGTCGACGTCGCGACGCGGCAGGCTGGTGTTGAGGGGCACGACCACCCCCCCGGCCAGCCACACGCCGAACATGGCCACGAAGAACTGGTCGTACTCCTCGAGGAACAGGGCGACGCGGCGAGCCGGCGCCAGCCCGGCGGCGCGGAGCGCCGCCGCGACGGCGTCGGCCCGCCGCGCGAAGTCGGCGTAGGCGTACTCACGCCCCCGCGTGGCGAGCAGGAGGGAGTCGGGCCGGCGCTCGGCGTGCTCGGCCAGACGCGCGACGGCGTCGGTCATCAAGGCGGGCATGGCGACCATCGGCTGGATCGGGCGGCCGGGTCAGAACCCCACGTAGCGGAACTCGGTGAGCTCGCCCCCCACGGCGACCGCCACCACTATCGCAAGGAAGAGAAGGAACCAGAGCAGCGTCTGCACGCCGATGCCGAGCCCGTAGAAGAAGCGGTGCCCGGCCGGCCCGGCCGGCCCGTCGACGGCGGCGCGGGGCTCGTCGGTCGCCGCGGCAGCGGCGGCGCCGGCCTCGCCCGCGGGCGCTCCCGGGGCGGCCTCAGGCATCGGCGGCCTTCTTGCGCCCGATGTAGGCGAGCATGTGGCTCACCGTGTCGAGGTTCTCGTAGACGATGTCCATCGGCTTGACCTTGATGGCGAACGTCTCCTCGAGGAAGACGATGAGGCTGGTCAGGTTCATCGAGTCCAGCAACTGATCGCGGAAGAGCGAGGTGTCGAGGGCGATGACCTCGCCGTCGGCGAGGTCGGCCTCTTCGTGCAGGAACTCGAGGATCGTCTCGGCGTCGCTCATGATCCGTCCTTCGATGGTCGGCTGACGATGGGCGCGGCGCCCGCGCTCAGGGCCGCATCCCCTGGCTATAGGAGAACGTCATCGGGTTGACGAAGCCCGAGGCCTCGACGCCCGCCTGGAGCAGCCTGGCGAGAGTGAACACCCGGTCGGACGTCTGGTAGGCCTGCACGAGACCCCACTCGTCGGTGAGCACGTGCCCGCGCGCGCCCGCCCAGCCGTAGGCGCCGAACTGGCAGGTGCCGTCACCGTTGCCGACGACGAGGCAGCCGTTACGCACGAAGGGCAGCCAGGTGGCGATGATGGTCGTCTCGGCCCCTCCCGAACGGCGACCGGCCACCGCCATGACCCCGACCGGCTTGTTGGCCAGCTTGAAGTCCTGGTGGCGGAGCGGGCGGGTGCGCATGATGAATTTGGAGAAGAGGTCGGAGGGCAAGCCGAAGTAGACGGGCGTGGCCACGAGGATGCCGTGGGCGTCGACCATCTTGTCGAGGACCATCTGGGCGTCGTCCTCGTCGGCGCGCACGCAGGGGATGAACTTGCCGGTGTCCTTGGTCTTGCCGCACACGCTGCAGGCCTTGCAGGGCTCGAGGTGCAGGTCGCGCAGCTGGACGATCTCGGTCTGCACCTCGCCGGGGTACGTCTCACCCAGACGGTTGAAGGCCGTGTCCAGCATGATGCCGCTGTTGGACTTGTCGCGGGGACTGCAGTCGAGCCCCAGGATCCGCACCGTCATCTGATCGCACTCCTCGTGTCGGGCCCGCCGGCCCGAAGGCGAGACGGCCACGCTCCGTGGCCCCTTCACAGGCGGTGCCCTATCGTACCAGAACTCCCGCGAGGCGCCGCGGCAGACGGCGGCGCGAGGCACCGCGCCGCGCGCCGCCGGGAGGCGCTGGTGCCGGAGGTGGGACTCGAACCCACACCCCCTCTCGGGGACCGAATTTTGAGTCCAGCGCGTCTACCAGTTCCGCCACTCCGGCACGGCCGCCGCCTATCGTACCGCACGGCGAGGAGCGGCGGTGGACGCCGGCACGGGCGCCGGGGGCGCCGGGCGGACGCCCG
>DATHSP010000303.1:0-3315 GCA_035464075.1 Thermoleophilia bacterium
TCGATGCCTATTGTCCGGGCGGCGCGAAGCCCTCCCGCATCACTCCGTCCAGCCTCAGGCGGGCGACGCTCTCGCGTCGCCCGCCGCCTCCCGAAGCTCGCGCCCGCGACCCTCGCGCCGGCTCAGAGCGCGTAGAGCACCTTCATGATGGAATACTCGGGGTCGACACCAACGTGCACGTCGTCCTGGATGGTGATCCCCTTGGCCCTCGCACGGACCCACCACTTGACGCCCGGGGTGAGCTTGACCGACCACGCGCCGAGGTCGTTGGTGTAGACCGTCTTCACCAGCGCCCAGTCCTTGGTCGCGGTCTTGCGCTCGATCCTGATCGGCACGCCCGCGCCCACCCGCTCCCCGAGCAGCGAGTAGGTGCCGTAGAGCTTGTAGTACGAGCTGTACTTCACGACCTTCTTGAGCCAGAGGTTCTCGGGCCAGGTGAGGATCGCCCGGTAGCCGATCGTCGTGCGTCCGGTCCGGGGCGCCCCGTCGGGACCGAGGAGCGGGTCGGCGTACGCCATATAGAGGTTCGGCACGTAGTGAACGGTCTTCAGCGGCCACCCCGCGGTGTCCCACCACGAGAACGTGCTGAACGAGTCGTAGAGGCCGTACCAGTCGTCGGTCGGGTCGGCCGGGTCCTCTTCGTGCAGGCCGGGCGCCCACGTGCCCTCATCGGCGATGTACAGCTTGCCGATACTGCGCTGCCACACGTACTGGCGGAACCAGGCGGGCATCAGCCCCTGCGCGGCATCGTCCCCGACGAGCTGCGCCGAGACGTCGGCCGGCCACTCGAGGCGCGCGCCGAACGTGCCCATCGACGTCGGCGTCACCGCGTACGGCGCGCCCACCCGCGGACCGGTGAGGCTGGCCCAACTCCCGTCCGCCGGGAAGTTGTAGACCTCGAGGTAGTAGTTGCGCGCCGCCGCCGGGTCGGTGATCGCCCCGTCGAGCAGCCGAGGGTAGTAGCCCCAGAGGAAGTAGTCCGAGGCGCCGTTGAAGGCGACGACGAGCACGTAGTAGGTGTCGCCCACCGAGGACGGCACGGTCGCGATCTCGTCCACCTTGTAGTCGACGGTCTCCCAGCCGAGCCAGTACCCCTGATCCCCGGTCTCCGTGACGATGTCGCCGTCCTGGTTCAGGAGGTAGAGGTCGAGGTCGGCGGCGTAGTTCTTGAAGTAGAGCTCCATGTGGATGGTGCCGTAGTGGTTCACCCCGGTGGGCAGCTTGCGGATCGACACCTGCGTCGTGTCCCAGATCGTGCGCTCGTGCATGCCGGGCGTGACCTGCCGGTCGGCGACCGTGACCGCCGCGACCGGTGCCGCGGCGCCGAGCGCCACGAGCACGAGCAGCGACGCCGTCACGACGAACGCCCTTGCCGTCTTCCTCATGTGTGCGACCCCTCCCCGGTTGCGGTGCGTGCGCCGGCTCGTGCGGTCGGCACTGCGCCCGACCGCGACCGGCGTCCTGGCCGCCGCTTTCGCCGCGCGCGAGGGGCATCCTGCCTCTGCCCCGGCTTCGCCGCCCGGCGGCACGAGTGGGCCGCGCGGCACCGGCGTCGGCGCCCGGTGACGACAAGGCGGCGCGCGGTGACCGGAAGGACGAAGGGGGCGGGCGCCGCTGTCGCGGCGCCCGCCCCCTCGGTGCTTCGCGAGGCCGTGGCCTCGCTCAGACGCTCAGCCTCAGAGCGCCTTGAGGATCTTCGTGATCGAGTACTCGTACTCGAGGCCCGTCGACGGGTTGCCCTCGGCCTTCGCGCGCACCCACCACTTGACGCCGGGCGAGAGCTTGACCGACCAGTTACCGAGCGCGTCGACCGTCTTGACGGTCTTGACCGTCGCCCAGCCCTTGGTCGCGGTCTTGCGCTGGATGAGGATCGGCGTGCCGACCGGGACCGCGGCGCCGTCGAGCGAGTAGCGGCCGCTGACCTTGTAATAGGTCGAGTACTTCGCGACCCTCTTGAGCCACAGGTTCTCCGGCCAGTAGAGGGTCGCCTTGAAGCCCATCGTCGAGCGGCCCGTCTTGAGGCCGCCGTCGGGCCCGAGCAGCGGATCGGCGTAGGCGAGGAAGAGGCTCGGCACGTAGTGCGCGAGACGCTGCGCCCAGATGTCGTCCCAGGCCTCGTCGGCGCTGACGGCCACATCGTACGTGTCGTAGAACCCGTACCAGCCGCCCTGGTCCTCGGGGAGGTAGTTCTCCGGGTCTCCCGTCCACCAGTTGGCCAGCACCTCATCCCAGTACGTGCCCGCGTACAGGTACTGCTCGACGCAGAACGGCATCGGCTTGTTGACCGGGTCGTAGGTGACGACCTTGTTCACGACGTCGGCCGGCCACTCGAGCTGGCAGGCACCCTCGCCGGCCGACGTCGGCCTGAAGTCGTAAGGGCCGCCGTAGCGCGGGCCGGTCATCTTGGCCCAGCTGGTGGACGACAGCGGGAAGCGGTACGACTGCAGGTAGTAGTTCCAGGACTCGTAGACACTGTCGTCCGTCTCGAGGTCGATCTGCGGGTAGTAGCCCCAGACCTGGTACTCAGCGAACCCGTTGAAAGCGACGATGACAACGTAGTAGACGTCGCCCTCCATGTACTCGGTCCACTCGAGCGTGTACGGGTCGATTTCGTCGACGATGTTCTGGTTGCTGACGTCGGTGACCTGGTAGTCGACGTACTCCTTGCCGGCGAACAGGCCCATGCAGCCCATCTCGGCGCTGAGCACCTCGCCCTTCTCATTGAGCAGGTACAGGTCGAAGTCAGACGTCGTGGGCTTGAACTTCAACTCCAGGTGGATGTAGCCCGTGTGGTTGACGCCCGGGCCGTCCGCGGGCGTGAGCCTGCGGATCTGGACCTGCGTCGAGTCCCAGATGGTGCGCTTGTGGATGCCTGGCGAGCTCTGCCCGTCACTCCACGTGACGGCCAGCGCCGACGCCGCGACGGTCAGCACCACGAGCGTGGCGAGCGTGAGCGCCACGATCGCGAGCCTCATTGCCTTGTGCATATCAGACGACCCCCTTCTCGGAACTGAACGTCGCGGATCCCGTTGCGTAGGTACGCCCCACCCCCTCGGCCTTTCGCCCATAAAGGCTGACTCGCCACACTATACTGGCACGCAAGGTCGAAGTAAACGGATTCGCGTCGCCAGTGGTCGACACACCGTACGTCAGTCGCGGCGCCGATGCCAGCCCCTCGGGGGTGATCGGCGACCGAGCCAGGTCCGCAGCCGTCGCGACGCACGGCCGACTGCCGCGCGTGGGGCGACACGCGGCTCAGAGCGGCTTGAGGAACGCCGCGACCGAGTACTCCTCGGCGAGACCGGTAGCGGGATC
>DATHSP010000304.1:0-15396 GCA_035464075.1 Thermoleophilia bacterium
GATCTCGAGGCCCCCGGGTGTCTCCGTCGGCATGTCCTTGGCGGAGTGAACAGCGAGGTCGACGCGCCCGTCGCGCAGGGCTTCCTCGATCTCCTTCACGAAGAGGCCCTTGTCACCGAGCTTGGCGAGCGGGGCGTCGAGGAGCTTGTCGCCCTTGGTCTGGATGACGTCGATCTCCACCTCGAGCCCGGGGTGGAGCTCCTCCAAGCGATCGCCCACCCAGCGGCTCTGCACGAGCGCCAGCGCGCTGCCGCGCGAACCGATGCGCAGCCGGTCGGTCACCTGGTCGCAGCGCCCGGCTCGCCGGCGCCGCCCGGCTCCCCGGCGCCGCCCTCCCCGGGCACCCTGTCCGCGGGGCGCGCGTCCTTCGGCCCGGCGGCCGGCGCCGCTGCCTCGGTCGGCTCTGCCTCGCCGCGTCCGGCCTCTCCCTGCTCCGATCCCACGCCGCTGCCGTTGCCGTTCAGCCCGAACAGCGTGCGCACCGCGTCGACGTAGAGGTAGCACTCGTCGCGGCCGGCGACCTCCTTCATGGTCACCGTCGGCAGGTGCAGGATCTTGTTCACGATAGAGCTCGTCAGCAGCTCGACCTGGGCGCGCTGGTCGTCGTCGAGGTCGGCCAGGCGGCCGCCCAGCCGCCGCAGCTCGCCCTCCCTGATCTGCTCGACCGCCTCGCGCAGCGTGGCGATCGTCGGCACCACCTCGAGAGTGCGCAGCCACGCGTCCACCTGGGTGAGCTCCTCGGCGACGATGGCCTCCGCCTTGACCGCCTCCTTCTCGCGCTCGGCGCGGTTGCGGGCCACGACGTGCTCGAGGTCGTCGATGTCGTAGAGGAAGGCGCCGTCGAGGTCGGCGATCGCCGGGTCGAGATCGCGCGGCACGGCGATGTCGATGAAGAACAGCGGGCGGCCGCGGCGCCGGCGCGCCGCGCGCTTGACGCGCTCGCGCGTGACGACGAAGTGCGGCGCCGAGGTCGAGGAGATCACGATGTCGGCCGCGGCGAGATGCCCTTCGAGGTCCTCGAAGGGCACGGCGCGGCCGCCCACGCGGCGCTCCATGTCGTGCGCCGCCTCGAACGTCCGGTTGGTGACCAGGATGTCGTGCACCCCGCGGGCGCGCAGGTGGGTCGCGGTCAGCTCCCCCGTCTCGCCCGCGCCGATGATCAGCGCGGTCGTGTCGTCGAGGCGCCCGAAGACCTGTTCGGCGAGGTCGACCGCGGCGGAGCTGACCGAGACCGGCTTCTCGCCGATGGCGGTCTCGGTCCGCACTCGCTTGCCGACCTCGAGGGCGTGGCGGAAGAGGCGGTTGAAGACGACGCTCGTGCAGGCGCCCTCCCGGGCCGCGTCGTAGGCCTCGCGGATCTGGGCGACGATCTGGTACTCGCCGAGCACCATCGAGTCGAGGCTGGCGACGACGCGGAAGAGGTGTGCGATCGCCGCCTCCCCCGAGTAGCTGTACGTGCTCGGCGCCAGCGCCGCCGGCGAGCAGCCGGCGCGGCCGGCGAGCAGCTCGAGCGCCGCTTGACCGGCCGCCAGCGAGTCGCGCGCGTACATGTAGAGCTCGGTGCGGTTGCAGGTCGAGAGCGCGACCGCCTCGCAGGCCCCGCCCGAGGCCTGCAGCGAGCGGGCGACGCCGAGCGCCGCCGGCCCGTCGAGGGCGAGACGCTCGCGCAGCTCGAGCGGCGCGGTGGCGTGCGAGATCCCGACGACGACGACGAGCACGCTCAGCCCCCGTAGGTGTGGAAGCCGGACCAGTACGGTACGGCGGCGAACCGGATCACGAGCATGACCGCCAGCCCCGCGACGGCGAGCCAGGCGGCACGGCGCCCGCCCCACCCGCCACGCAGATGGCCGTAGAGGAGCACCAGGTAGATCGCCCACGCCCCGAGCGAGAGCAGGACCATCGGGTCGACCAGCCAGTCCTCCACCCCGAAGGCGATCGCGCGGATCCCGCCCGCGACCATCCCCATGGTGAGGAACGGCACCCCGACGAGGGTCGCCCGGTAGACGAGCCTGTCCAGCGTCGCCAGCGAGGGGAGGCGCCCCAGCACCGAGCCCGGCCGGCGCCGCTTCAGCAGGCGCTCCTCGACGAGGTAGAGCAGCGCAGCGCAGCCGGCGAGATAGAGGGCCCCGACGGCGGTGAACATGACGATCACGTGCAGGACGACGATGTCGCTCTGCAGCTCCGGCATCAGGCCGGCGGGCGCGCTGTAGTTGCTCCAGGCGAGGCCGAGGAAGACGATCGCCACCGGCATCACGTAGAGGCCCAGCTTCTTCACCTGGGTGAAGAGCTCGAGCACGAGATACACGGCGACGACGAACCAGGTGATGAGAGCGAGCGACTCGTAGGCGCCGACGATCGGCAGACGCTCGGCGACGGCCGCGCGCAGGACGAGGGCGACCCCGAGGGCGACCCAGCCGGCGAGCGCGACGGCCACGCCGCGCAGGTTCATCTGCTCGCGGCGCGACAGGTAGTGGAAGATGAACAGGGCGAAGGCCGCGCCGAAGAGCAGCAGCGCGATCCACAGGGAGATGACGGAGACCTGCTCCATTGGCCCTCCGACGCCCGCGCCGCTCAGGGCGGCGCGAGCGGCGGGGCGAGGGCGCTCAGGCGCCCTCGCCCCGCCGCTCCCGCTTCTCGACCTCGTTCCGCAGCAGCTCGACGTCGCGCCGCAGCGCGCTCACCCGGCGCGACGTGACCGCGAAGTACACGATCAGCACGACGAGGATCACGGCGTAGGCCGCGGCCACGTACTGCGCGGCCTCATCGATGGTCACTGTCCGACCTCCCCGAGACGGTCTTTCAGATCGGCGATCTCGTCCCCGAGCCGCTCGGCGGCGTACTCGAGGCGGATCAGCCCGGCCAACAGCAGGGTCATGCCGAGCACGCTGACGAGAAGGCTCAGCAGCATGCTCCCCTCCATGCCCGCGTCGCCGGCCCTGATGACCACCGGATGCAGGCCTTCGGGCAGGAAGCGCGTGGCGAAGAAGGTTATCGGCACGTCGACGAACGCGATGATGGCGAAGACGGCGGCGTACGTCGCCCGCCGCCCTTCTTCGTCGACCATCGAGCGGAGCACGAAGTAGCCGGCGTACAGGAGGCAGGCGATCAGGAAGGTGGTGAGCCTGGGCTCCCACGCCCACCAGGCGCCCCAGGCGGCCTTCCCCCAAATCATGCCCGTGCCCATGACGAGGAGGCTGAAGAGCAGACCGAGGCGGACGCCGACGAGCCCGAGGCGGTCGTAGCGCAGGTCCGACGAACGCAGGTACAGGATGCCGGCCACGAACGCGACGCTGAAGGCGACGAGCGCCGCCCAGGCGATCGGCACGTGGTAGTAGAAGATCTTCTGGCTGAAGCCCATGCTCGAGGCGTCCACCGGGGCGTACCAGAAGCCGAGCAGCAGCCCGGCAGCCAGGGCGGCGCCCGCGTACACGAAGAGGGCGGGCGCCCCGAGCAGCCGGCGCCCGCCGGCCGCACCGCCCGCCGCGCTCTCGATCCGCGCCTGTGAAGCCTCCACTCTCACTCCCCTATCGCGAAGTCGTACGTGCCGTACGCCGCGACCAAGAATACCGCGTCGAAGGCGGCGAGGAAGACCAGGCGCACGGCGAGGTCGCCGAGGCCGGTGTCGCCGGCGAAGACCGCGGTCGTCGCCGACGTCGCCGCGATCAGCAGCGGCACGATCAGCGGCAGGAAGAGCACGGGCAGCAGCAGGTCGCGCGCCCGGCTGTTCATCGAGATCGTCGCCAGCAGCGTGCCGAGGGCGCAGATGCCGAGGTCGGCGAGCAGCACGACGAGCACGAGCAGGGGCAGGTCGGCGAGGTAGCTGCGCTCGACGAAGAACAGGGTGAAGACGGGCACGGCGACCACCTGGATGGCCAGCAGGAGCAGCAGGTTGGCCGCGGTCTTGGCGAGGAAGATGGTCACGCGGTCGACGGGGCAGAGCAGGAGCCCGTCGAGGCAGCCCTCGTCCTTCTCCTGGGCGAAGCTGCGGTTGAGGCCGAGCAGGGCGCCGAAGAGGAACGTCACCCAGAGCATGCCGCCGGTGAAGAAGGTGAGGTCGTTCCCCTCGCTCGCGAAGGCGTAGTGGAAGATGACCAGCGAGAGCATCACGAAGAGGAAGACCGAGACCAGCACCTCGCGGGTGCGCAGCTCACGCGTCAGGTCTTTGCGCAGGATCGCGGAGAACTGGGCGGCCGCGCTCACGACGGGGCCCTCCCGGCGGCGGTCGCGCCTGTCACGGCGCTGACGGCGACGGCCCTCACAGCGCCGGGCCCTCCTGCACGTGCTCGCGGTAGACGGCGCTGAAGGCGTCGGCGTCGACGCCGGCCGCGTGCTCGTAGGCCACGCGGCCGGCGTCGACGATCATCACCCGGCTGGCGAGCTCGAGCCCCTTGCCGAGATGGTGGGTCACCATGACGAAGGTGTGGTCGGCGCGGATCTCGGCGAGCAGGCCGTCGAGGATGTCGACGGCCCGCGGGTCGAGACCCTCGTGCGGCTCGTCCAGCAGCAGGACCCTGGGACGGTGCAGCACGGCGCGCGCGATGGCCAATCGCTGCCGCATGCCGCGCGAGAAGGCGCGCACCACGTCGTAGCGGCGGTGCGAGAGCTCGAGTCGGTCGAGCAGCTCGTCGATGCGTGCCTCGCGGTCCTCGACCCCGTACATGTCGGCGTAGAAGCGCAGGTTCTCGTAAGCGGTGAGGTCGGGGTAGAGCAGCGGGCTGTGCGAGATCAGGCCCACCGCACGGCGCACCGGCATCGGGTCCTCGCGCACGTCGTGACCGGCGACGCGCACGCTGCCCGAGCCGGGCGAGAGCAGCGTCGCCAGCACGCGCAGGATCGTCGTCTTGCCGGCGCCGTTGGGGCCGAAGACGGCGAGGAACCCGCCGCGCTCGAGCTGGAACGACACGCCGCGAAGGACCTCGCGGCGGCCGAAGGTCTTGCGCAGGCCTTCGACCTCGATCTCCGGCCGGCCGTGACCCAAGTCAGGGTCCGCCACCTGCTGCCCCCTAAGCCGTGGCGCGCTCGAGGCGGCCGTCCTCACGGGCGGCCGCGACGTCACGCGCCTCCTGCTCCTGGTGTTGACCGCGCGGCCAGAGCGAGACCGCGGCGCCGAAGCACAACAGGATGGAGCCGATCCACACCCAGCGGATCAGCGGGAAGACGACGACGCGCACGGCGAGCTCCGCGGACTGCTGGTCGAAGCCCTGGTCGGTGACCACGAACACGTCTTCGAACGGGCGCCCGAGGATCACGGCGCGCACCGCCGACATGCCCGTCGGGTAGACGTCGGTGTGCGGCTCGACGCTCCCGACCCGGTCGCCGTCGGCGGAGAAGACGTCGAAGCCCGCGAAGGTGCGCAGCGACCCCTGCGCGCCCGACTCGCTCCGCATGCCGGTGAACATCAACGTGTAGTCGCCGGCCTCGACGGCCGTCCCCGGGGTCGCGGGGATCGTCGCGCTCGTCTCCACCTCGTAGACGGCCGAGCCGAGCAGCCCGGCCACGACGAGCACCATGCCGAGGTGAGCGATGTAGCCCGCGGTGCGCGTGCGGCTCCCGAGGAGGGCGCGGCGCAACCCGGCCGTCCAGGGACGGCCGCCGGCCCCGCGTCGCGCCGACACGAGGACGAACTGCAGCACCGCGCCGAAGGAGAAGCCGCAGACGAGGAAGCCCACGAAGCCCCAGACGTTCGACTGGAAGCCGAGGAACAGCCACAGCGGGACGCAGAGCACGGCGACCGCGAGAGGAAGGACGAGGGAGCGGCGCAACGCCGTGCCGTCGGTCCGCCGCCAGGCGAAGAGCGGACACAGGGCGATCAGGGCGAGGGCGGCGACCCCGAGCGGCTGGGCGAAGAGGTCGTACGTCGCCGGCCCGACCGTGCGCTCGAAGAGCAGCGGAACCAGCACGGTCGAGAACCCGATCGCCAGGGCGAACATCGTGAAGGTCAGGTTCATGAGGTGGTAGATGAACTCGCGCGAGGCGAGCGACTCGAACTCGCGGTCGCTCTCGAAGCGCCGCCAGCGCCAGGCGATGAGGGCGACGCTGAAGACCGCGACCCCGATCACGACACCGGTGAGGAACCAGACGAGGAGGGGGCGCTGGCCGAAGGCGTGCACCGACTGGATCACCCCGGTGCGCGTCGTCCACGTGGCGATCAGCGTGAGCCAGAACGTCGCCGCCGCGAGCCCCAGCGCCCAGCGCTTGAAGATGCCGCGCCGCGCGTACATCGTCATCGAGTGCAGCAGCGCGGTGCCGGTGAGCCAGGGCACGAGCGAGGTGTTCTCGACCGGGTCCCAGGCCCAGTAGCCGCCGAAGGCGAGCACGACGTAGGCCCACCAGGCGCCGAGGCCGATGCCGAGCGAGAGCATGAGCCAGCCGCCGACGGCCCAGCGGCGGGCGCCGACGACCCACTCGCGATCGGCGCGCCCGAGGAGCAGCGCCGAGACGGCGAAGGCGAACGGCACGGCGAAACCGACGTAGCCGGCGAAGAGCGCCGGCGGGTGCAGCACCATCGCCGGGTGCAGCAGCAGCGGGTTGAGCCCGATCGGCGAGCCGGCGCCCGCCGGCGTGGCGAGGAAGGGGTTCGAGCCCTCGTCGAGCACCATGAGGGCGGCGAAGAGGGCGACGTTGGCGGCCAGGACCATCACGGCCCCCGCGACCAGGCGGCGCAGCCGCGCCAGGTCGGCGGCCGCGATCACCACCGCCACGACGGCCAGCATGAGCAGCCAGAGCAGGAACGACCCCTCCTGACCGGCCCAGAAGCCGGCGATGCGATAGAAGATCGAGAGGCTGGGGTCGGAGTTCTCGAAGACGTAGGCGAAGCCGAGGTCGGCGCGCAGGAAGGCCTGGAGCAGGACGACCGAGGCGATCACCGCGGCCAGGGCGAAGCCGTAGGTCGCGTAGTACCCGTTGCGGATGAAGTCGCGGCGCGACGTCTTCATGCCGTAGGCGAGGAAGACCACGGCGGCCACCGCCAGCACGAGGCCGACGGAGAGGGCGAGACGTCCGAGGAGCAACACCGGCCCGCCCTCTCAGGGCGCCGGCGTGGCGGTCGGCGTCGTGCCCGCGCCCTCGTATTTGGACGGGCACTTGGTCTGCACCTGGCTGGCCGTGATGAGCGCTCCCGCAGCGGACTCCGAGTACGTCCCCAGCACGACGACCTCGGCCCCCGGCCCGAATGTGTCGGGCACCTGGCCGTCGTACTCCACCTTGACCGTATCGGCCTGGCCGGTCAGGTCCTGAATGTCGAAGACGAAGCCGGACTCGTCGTGCGCGAGGGTGTCGCCGAGGACGCGGCCGCCGACCTTGACGTTCTTGCCGACGTACTCGCCGCCGGCCAGCTCGGCGACCTGACGGTAGTAGGCCCCCTCCCGGCTGACCACGTAGACCACGCCGACGACGAACACCGCCACGATCACCCCCGTGGCGATGAGGAGCCGCGTACGCGCCTTGGTGTTCACCCCGATACCCCCGCGCTCGAGACCGTTGGCCCCCAAGTGTAGCGACAGACGGCGGGCGACGCCATTTCCATCGTCCTCATGGTGCAGACCCACACAATGCCCCTCCCGGCCGTGGCCGCGGCAGGATTCGCACCTCACCGTGGCGTAGCTAGCAGCATGCCGCTCACCAGGCGTCGCGACATCAGGGTCATCGCCGTGATCCTCGGCGACCTCCTGACCCCGGCGGACCCCGCGGCCGAAGGCCCCGATGTCGCCGCCGTCAGGCCCGTCCTCGACCGGATCAACCGCCTCTTCGAGCCCGCGCTCGCAGAACCCTTCTCCATCGCCCCCGAGGGCCGCATCGACGGCGTGCTGGACGACGCCGCGCAGTCCCCGCTGCTCGCCAGCGTCCTGCGCGAGGCGGTCGCCCCATCGGTGGTGCGCGTGGGCATCGGCGTCGGTCTCGCGGCGACGATGCGCGACGGCGACGACGCCTACACGAACGCTCGCGAGGCGCTCGGCCTCGCCGCCCGCGACCGCGGCCTGACCCGCTACGTGGGCGCCGGCGACGCGGGGGACGTGCTCCTCTCCGCGGTCTGTCGCCTGGTCGATCCTCTCCTGCGGGCACGCACGCCCAAGCAGTGGGAGGCGATCGCGGCCTACCGCGAGCTCGGCCACCAGCGTGCCGTGGCCGCGCGGCTCGGCGTGACCCGGCAGAGCGTCGGGGACCGGCTCGCGGCCGGCCACCGCCGCGCCGTCGAGGACGCCGACGCGGCGGTCGCCGCGTTCCTCTCGTACCAGCAGCGCCGGCGCGTCGCGACTTGACCGTCCCCCGGCGGCGCGCCGGGATGCGCGCCCGGCGCCGCAGGCGCCATCCCGACCGCGAACGGACCCGTTGCGGCGCGCCCCCGTGCGACTCAGGCTTCAGGACGCGCGGCGCAGCCGCGCGAGGAGCCCGTGCTTGCGGGCGAACCGGCGACGGGCACGGCGGCGTGACTCGGCGGACTCCTCGACGCGGTCCAGGTGGATGGCGCGCGCGCGCGGCTCGCAGTAGGTCCGCCAGCCGGCGCGCCGCAACCGCAGCCCGAGATCGATGTCGGCCCAGGCGAGGAAGAATCCCTCGTCCATCCCGCCCACCTCGTCGAAGGCCTCGCGGCGCAGGAGCGCCGCCGCGCAGCTGACCCAGTCGACCTCGGCCAGGATCGGCGGCGCGCCGTAGGCGAGGCGCGGCGTGCGCTTGCGCCCCCGGCGCGACCGGGGCACGGCCGTCCGCCACCATGCGCGCCAGCGCCGCCACACCGTGGGCCTGAAGCCGGCGGAGAGCTCCAGGGTACCGTCCGGCGCGGTGATGCGCGGCCCGCAGCAGGCGGCCCGCCGTCCGCCCGCGTGCAGCTGACCGTGCAGCCGCTCGAGGGCACCGGGCCGCAGCCGCGCGTCGCCGTGCAGGACCAGCAGGAAGGGCTGACTGAGCAGGCGCGCACCCTCGTTGATCGCGGCCGCGAACCCGGCCTCGAGCGGGAGCTGGTGCCGCCGCACCCCGGGGCAGCGCTCGGCGACGAGCGCCAGGGTGCGGTCCCTGGAGCCGAGATCGCAGACGACGATCTCGGCGACCTCCGTGAGAAGGGTCCGCAGCATGCGGGCGACGCGGGCCTCGTCGTTGAACGTGACGACCACGGCGCCGACCGTCTCGCTCGTGGGGGGCAGCTCGTGGGAGACGGCCGCCCGCCGCGCGATGCCCGCGCGCGCGGCCGCCTCGTCGGCGAGCTGCCGCTCGCGATCCGGCTCGGGGCTCACTCCGCGGGAGCGGGCGGCGCGGCGCAGTCACCGCCGAGATCGAGGAGCTTCTCGACCGCGTGCGGCAACGCCGCGGCGATCATCGCGAACTGCTCGCGACAGGCGCGCGGGCTGCCCGGCATGTTGACGATCAGCGTGCGGCCGCGCAGCCCGCTGACCGCGCGCGAGAGCATCGCGTGCGGCGTCTTGGCCAGCGAACCGGCGCGCATCGCCTCGGCTAAGCCCGGCGCCTCACGGTCGAGCACGGCCAGCGTCGCCTCGGGCGTGACGTCGCGGCTCGTGAGCCCGGTCCCGCCCGTGGTCAGCACCAGCGTGGCGTGGACCTCGTCGGCGAGGCGCGCGAGCTCGGCGGCGATCGCCTCGCGCTCGTCGGGGACGATGGCGCGCGCGGCCACGTGCGCGCCCGCGCCCTCGAGCAGCTCGACGAGCGTGTCGCCGCTCACGTCCTCACGCTCGCCGCGCGAGCCCTTGTCACTGATGGTCAGCACGGCGGCGCGGATCAGCGTCGGCACCTCGACGACCAGCTCGTCGCCGGCGCGCACGTCACCGCCCTCGAGCACCCGGGCGAAGATGCCCTCGCGCGGCATCACGCAGTCCCCGGCCTGACGGAAGATCTCGCAGCGGTCGTGGCAGACCTTGCCGATCTGCGTCACCTCGAGTCGCGTCGCCCCGACGCGCAGCCGGGCGCCCACCGGCAGACGCACGACGGCGATGCCCTCGGTGGTGAGGTTCTCGGCGAAGTCGCCGGGTCCGACGTCGAGGCCGCAGCCGCGCATGGCGTCGATGCTCTCGAGGGCGAGCAGGCTGACCTGCCGGTGGCCCGGCCCGGCGTGGCCGTCGCCCTCGAGGCCGTGCCCGGCGACCAGCGTGGCCGCCTCGACGGGGGTCTTCCGCGCGCCCTTCTCCGCGGCGACGTTGACCGAGACGACACGGCCGTCGGGCGCGCGGGTCACGCCCCGCCCTCCGTGCGGTCGGCGTCTCGGGCTCCCTCGGAGCTCCGCCGCCAGTGGCCGCTCCGGCCGCCGCTCTTCTCGAGCAGGCGGACGGGGCCGACCTCCATGGCGCGATCGATCGCCTTGCACATGTCGTACACGGTCAGCGCCGCGACCGACGCCGCCACGAGCGCCTCCATCTCGACGCCCGTGCGCCCACGCAGGCGCGCCTCGGCCACGACACGCAGGCCGGGGAGGCGCTCGTCGGACTCGATCTCGACGCCCACGAAGGTGAGGGCGAGCGGGTGACAGAGCGGGATCAGCTCGTGGGTGTGCTTGGCGGCCATGACGCCGGCGAGCCGCGCCGCGGCGACGACGTCGCCTTTGGGCACCGCCTCGTCCTCGATCACGGCCAGCGTCTCCGGCGCCATGGTGACCAGCGCCTCGGCGACGGCTCGGCGGTCGGTCTCGTCCTTCTCGCCGACGTCGACCATGCGCGCCCGTCCGCGGGCGTCGAGATGGCTGAGATCGCTCACGTCCCTCACCCCCCGATCTGCGACATGGCGCGCTCGTTGGCGAGCGCCTCGCGACAGCGGTCGTAGCTCTTGCCGGCGAGCGCCTCGAGCACGGCGGCGCGCAGGCGCTCCTCGTCGCCGAGCAGGGGCCGCACGGCGACCTCCTCCCCGGAGAACAGACAGGTGCGCAGGCGACCGTCGGCCGTGAGGCGCAGCCGGTTGCAGCTCTCGCAGAAGTGGTCCGAGATGGCGGCGATGAAGCCGATCGTGCCGGGGGCCCCCGGCACAGCCCAGTAGCGCGCCGGTCCGTGGCCGTAGGGCCCGCCGACCGGCTCGAGGCCGTGTCGCGTGCGCAGCCGCTCGAGCACGAGCGGCGCCGGCACCATGCGGCCCTCGAGCACGAGGCGCCGGTCGAGGGGCATGAACTCGATGAAACGCACGTGCAGCGGGCGCTCGGCGGTGAGGCGGACGTAGGCGTCGAGCTCGTCCTCGACGCCCTCGAGCAGCAGCACGTTGAGCTTGACAGGGTCGAAGCCGGCGGCGAAGGCCGCCTCGAGGCCCGCGAGGGCGTCGTCGAGGCGGCCGCCCCGGGTGACGGCGGCGAAGCGCGCCGGGTCGAGACTGTCGAGGCTGACGTTGACGCGCCGCAGGCCGGCGGCGCGCAGCTCGGCGGCGAAGCGCGGCAGGAGCACGCCGTTGGTCGTCAGGGAGAGGTCGCGCACCCCGGGGAGGGCGGCGAGCATGCCGACCAGCTCGGGGCAGCCGGCGCGCACGAGCGGCTCGCCGCCGGTGATGCGCACCTTGCTGATGCCGATGGTGACGGCGACGCGGGCGAAGGCGACGATCTCCTCGAAGCGGAGGATGTCGTCGTGCCCGCGCGCGCAGACGCCCTCGGCGGGCATGCAGTACGTGCAGCGCAGGTTGCAGCGGTCGGTGATCGAGAGGCGCAGGTAGTCGACGCGCCGGCGTGCGGCTTCACTCATGGCCATGGTCCCAGTGTAGCCGAAGCCCCCGGGCGCGGCGACGGAGTCCCGGGCGCGGCGCCGCGACGCCGAACGACGCGTCGCGGCGGCCATATCGCGACGGACACCGCGGCCGACGGCCTGCCTCCGCTGCTCCCCGACGCGACGCGGCCCGCCCGCAGCCGCGGGCGCGCATCACTTCGCGATGAGCACCTCCGTCGCCTTGACTACGGCGGTCACCGTGTCGCCCGCCTTCAGGTCGAGTGCTTCGCAGGCGTGTCGCGTGACCACGGAGACGAGCTCGTTCTCGCCGACCTCGATCACGACCTCGGCCATCACGGCTCCGAGCACCACGCTCTTCACCGTGCCCCGCAACTGGTTGCGCGCGCTCAGAGCCACAGCACACCTCCTCGCCGGACGGGGGCCGTCTCATCGGCCACTCCGCCGCTCGTGCCGCGGCAGGGGATGCAAGGCCGCGGCCTTGAACGCCGCCGTCACCGGCCCGCCGACGTTGAGCCCCAGGTCGTCGAGACCGGCCCGCGTCACGAGGGCGGCGATCTCGAGGCCGTCGGCGCTCACCACCACGCGCAGCAGGCGGCCGGACGGCGCCACGCTCTTCACCGTTCCCTGCACGACGTTGCGCAAACTGGAGCTGTGCGCGGGGGGAGGCGCGGAGAAGAGGACGACGTCCTCGGGAGGGATGACCACGACGGCGGCGCCGTCCGGCGCCTCGCCGCAGGCCAGCTCGACGCCCGTGTCGAGGACGAACCGCGTGCGCCCGTCGGCCTCGCCGATGACCCGACCGGGGAGGAAGGTGTCGAGGCCGAGGAACTCGGCGAAGGAGCGCGAGGCCGGGCGCGCGAAGACCTCGAACACCGGCCCCGTCTGCACGACCCGGCCGGCCTCGAGGTAGGTGAGAGCGTCGCCCACGGCCAGCGCCTCGTCCCGGTCGTGCGTGACCCAGACGACGCCCATGGACGAGCGCGCGAAGATGCGCAGCAGGTCGTCCACGAGGCTCCTCCGGGTCGGCGGGTCGAGCGAGGCGAGCGGCTCGTCGAGGAAGATGACGGCGGGCGCCACGGCGAGCGCCCGGGCGATGCTGACGCGCTGGGCCTCGCCGCCCGAGAGCCCCGCGGGCCGCCGCGCGGCGAGGTGCGTGACGCCGAGCAGGTCGAGCGCCTCGGCGGCGCGGCGGCGCGCCTCGGCCCGGGTGGCGCCGCGCAACCGCAGGCCGCTCTCCGCGTTCGCCTGAACTGTGGCGTTCAGCAGGTGGGGCTTCTGGAAGACGGCGGCGGTGCCGCGCCGCAGGGAGAGGCGGTCGGCGCGCGTGCGCACCGGCCGGTCGCCGAAGGTCAACCGGCCCTCCGCCGGCTCCAGCCCGTTCAGCGCCTGAAGGAGCGTGCTCTTGCCGGCGCCGTTCGGGCCGAGGAGCACGTGGACTTCGCCCCCGCGGAGGGCGAAGTCCTCGACCTCCACCAGGGTGACGTCGCCCCGGCGCACGCGCAGCCCGCGCGCCCGCAGGACGGGCTCGGCACTCGCCGGCAGGGACCCCGGCGGCGGAGGGCTCGCGGGATCGACGCCCGGCCGCGCGGCGCTCGGCATCATGGCGTCCGCCGGCGCGGCGCTCACGGGCGCCGCCCCTGCTGCACGATCGTCATCGCCAGGTTGGCGCTGAACGCGAGCGCGATGAGGATGATCGCCAGGGCGATCGCGGTGGAGAAGCGCCCCATGCGCGTCTCCTGCACGATGGCGCCGGTGAGCACCTGGGTCTGGCCGGCGATGTTGCCGCCCACCATCATCACCGCCCCCACCTCGCTGATGATGGCCCCGAACGCGGCCATGACCACTGCCAGCAGCGCGACCCGTATCTCGCGCAACTGGAGGAAGAAGGCCTGCAGCCGGCCGGCTCCGAGAGCGGCGATCTGGCGGCGCAGGCCCCCGTCGAGCTGCTGCAGCGCCGCCAGCGAGAGGCCGGCGACGATGGGCAGGGCGATGACGATCTGGGCGATGACCATGGCCCAGGTGCTGTACAGCAGCCGGAGCTCGCCGAAGGGGCCGTTGCGAGTGAGGAAGAGGGCGACGAGCAGACCGACGACCACCGGCGGCGCCGCCATCCCCGTGTTGACGACCGCGACGACCAAGCGGCGGCCGGGGAAGGCGGTGAGCGCCACGACTCCCCCCAGCGGGATCCCGAGCACGACGGCGACGCCCAGGGCGAGACCGGAGACGACGAGCGAGCGAGCGGCGATCTCGTAGATCTCGCCGTCTCCACCGAGGAGGAGGCCGAGCGCCTCGACAAAGCCTTCCCAGATCAGCTGCATCGGGTCAGTCCACTTCCACGTGCGTCACCCGCACCATGCCGTCGCCCCACGCCGTCCTCAGTACGAGCCCAGCGTCTCGGCGTAGGGCCGGAACAGCGACTGCCCGTAGGTGTCCTCGCCGAAGGCGTCGATCGCCTGCTGCCCCTCGGCGCTCACCAGGTACTGGGCGAGTCGCTCGGCGGCGGCGGCGTTGACGGCCGTGAACCGGTTCTGGTCGATGAGGATGACGGAGTAGGTGTTCTGCAGGTCGGCGCTCTCCGGCGCGAGCGGGACGAGGTCGAGCGTGTCGGCCTGGGCGAGGTAGGTCCCCACGTCGGTCAGGGTGTAGCCCTCCTTCTCGCTCGCGATGCGCAGCGTCTCACCCATCCCCTGCCCCGTACTCAGGTACCAGTCGCCGACGGGCTCGACGCCGGCGCCCTCCCAGAGCTTGAGCTCCTTGGTGTGCGTCCCGGACTGGTCGCCGCGAGAGACGAAGACGGCACCGCTCGCGGCGATGGCGGCGAACCCCTCCGCCGCGCTCGCCGTCGCGCCCACGCCGGCGGGGTCGCCCTCAGGCCCGACGATGGTGAAGTAGTTGTAGGCGAACTGCAGGCGCAGCGTGCCGTACCCTGCGGCCATGAGCTCCTCCTCGGCGCTCGGGGAGTGCACCATGAGGACGTCGGCCTCGCCGCGCTCGCCCATGGCGAGCGCCTCGCCCGAGCCGACGGCGATGACCTTGACCGTCACGTCCGGGGCGATCTGCGCGTACGCGGGCAGTACGACGTCCTCCAGCAGGCCGGAGTCGTTCAGGCTGGTCGTGGTGGCGACGATGAGCTGGTCGCGCTGCACCGCTGCCTCATCCGACCCCGACCCGCAGGCGGCCGGCAGGAACAGGACGACGAGCGCGAGTACGGCGAGAGCCGCACGCTTGCCGCTCAAGAGTGTGCTGGCATCCACTGCGGTCCTTTCACATCCGTGCTCCCGACGCTCTCCGCACGCCGCAGGCCCCGGGGCACCGCGCCCGGAAGCCAAAATGAGGCCCACCCGTGCATGGGGGAGCCTCACTTGCGCCCTCCTTTCCGCACTGGGAGGCACGACGGTTTCCCGTCGTACCCTGCCGGCTCCGGCTCCCTAGGCGACTCGCGCCCTTAGGACTCCGGCGCTCGGAGAAGCGTGCCTGACTCTACGCGCTCGGGCGGGACGCGGGCAAGCGCACCGCTGTCGAACTCGCGCGGATGCCGCTGGACATGGTGGCGGGCAACGCGACCGGCCATACGTCGCGGCGAGGAGGCGGTCACGGCAGGCGGGCGAGAGGTGGGCCGGCCGCCGCAGGCGGGCCGGCCCCGGGCCCCACGAGAAAGCGGGCGGCGGACCCGAGGGCCCGCCGCCCGTGCTGCTACGTTTGGTGCGGCGCGTAGGCGCACCGCGTGCGGGGCGCCGAGCGCGCCGCACCACCTAAG
>DATHSP010000305.1:0-3145 GCA_035464075.1 Thermoleophilia bacterium
TCGCGCACAGAGACAGCCACGAGGGCTGCCGCACAGTGTATTCCCCCAGGGCGCCGCTTGGATGCCGGGTCGCGCGGGAGCGCGCGCTGGCCCACGCCGCGCGGGGTGCCCGGCGTCGTCTCGCCGGGCGTCGTTGTCAGCACTGGCAACGGTGGCCCCCGAGGCGCCACCGCTCGCCCCGGTTCGGGGGCGCGGTGAGGGATGATGAGCACGAAGTGGACTCGCACTTCCCCCGCCACGAGTACTACATGCGCCTCGCACTGCGCGAGGCACACCGCGCCGCGCGGCACGGCGATGTGCCGGTCGGCGCGGTCATCGTGCTCGACGACGAGGTGCTGGCCGCCGCCGGCAACGAACGCGAGCTGCGCAACAGCCCGACGGCGCACGCCGAGGTCATCGCCATCGAGGAGGCGGCCCGCCGCATGGGCAGCTGGCGCCTCCTCAACACCGTCCTCTACGTGACGGTCGAGCCCTGCCCGATGTGCGCCGGGGCCATCGTGCAGGCGCGCATCCCGCACCTCGTCTACGGCGCCCCCGACAAGAAGGCCGGCGCCGTCGACACGCTCTACAATGTCTGCCGCGACGAGCGCCTCAACCACTGCGTCGAGGTCACGAGCGGGGTGCTCGCCGAGGAGTCGGTCGCGCTGCTGCAGGAGTTCTTCCGCCCGCGGCGCTGACCGGGCCGGGGGGGCGCCGCGCAGGGAAGGCGGGCGCCGCGGCGGCCCTGTATGATTCCCCCCTGATGGCATCCGGCAGCGGCTTCGGCCCCGACATAGAGCAGCGCTTCACCCTCGGCGAGTCGATCCGCCGCGAGGACAAGCTGCTCTCGTGTCACGCGGCCGACGCGCGCGGGCGCGACGTCGTCCTCACCTTCGTGACGCCGAGCGACCGGCAGGGCTTCCTCGATCAGGCCGAGCGCCTCGCCGGCGTCGTCCACCCCGTCGTCACCCCCGTCCTCGACTGGGGGGAGACGGACGGCCGCTGCTTCCTCGCCCGCCAGGACGTGGAGGGCACACCGCTCAACGAGATCATCGCCGGGCGCGACAAGGTGCCGTGGGAGGAGGCCGTCGGCTGGGCGACCGAGGTGGCCGCCGGCCTGGGCGCCCTGCACGCCCTGGGCGCCGTGCACGGCGGCGTCTCGCCGCAGGCCGTGATCGTCACGCCCGACGACTCCGTCCGTCTTGTCGACGCGGGCCTGGCGCGCGCCTCGTGGCCGGCCGACCTGACGGCGCTCGACCCGCCGCGCGCCGCCTACTACAAGACTCCCGAGGAGGTCCTCGCGCGCGAGCTCAGCCCCGCCTCCGACGTCTACGCGCTGGGCCTCGTCCTCTACCACCTCGTCACCGGTGCGCCGCCCTTCGAGGGGCGCACCGCCCTCGAGGTGGCCGAGCGACAGATGGGCGCCGACCCCGAGCTGCCGAGCCGGCTCGTGCCCGGGCTGCCCGAGGGCCTCGAGCGCGTCATCATCCACGCCCTCGCCAAGCAGCCCGAGGACCGCTACGCCGACGCGGCGCTCATGCGCAAGGACCTCGAGCGCGTCGCCAGGAAGCTGCCCGTGGTGGCGCCGCCGGTCCCCGGCAGCGAGCCCATCCCCGAGCCGGCCACGCTCGCCTCCGACGCGCCGATCGCCGCCACGCCGGCCGCGGAGCGTCACCGCTTCGCGACCTGGGCGCTGGGCGCGGCGATCGCCGCCGCCCTGCTCATCGTCGCCCTGCTCTGGTCGTTCGGCGCGTTCGGCGACAAGGTCGCGGTGCCCGACCTGCGGGGCATGAACGAGGCCCAGGCTCGCACCGCCCTCACCAACGCGCGACTCGAGCTCGGCGAGGTCAGTCTCGAGGCGGCGCCGGTCGGGACCATCATCGGCACGGTCTTCAGCCAGGATCCGCCGGCCGGCGAAGAGGTCGGCGTCGGCTCGCGTGTCGACGTCCGGATCGCCAGCACGACGACGACCGTGCCGGGCACGACGCCGTCACCCGGCACGATCGAGACGCCCGGCACGACGATAGTGCCGGAGGCGGCGACCGCGGTCGCCCCCACCGTCGTCGGCCTCAGCCAGGCCGACGCCGAGCAGACCCTCATCACCGGCGGCCTGCTCCTCGACGAGACGCTCGCCGTCTATCACCCCACGGTCGCGAGCGGCGTGGTCGCCGGTCAGGTCCCCTCGCCGGGGCAGGCCATGGCGCCGGGCGGGGCCATGGCGATCGCCGTCTCGATGGGCCCGGCGCCGGCGGGCGTCGACGTACTCACCGTGCCGGGCGTCCTGGGCACCAGCGGCACCGAGGCCGCCACCGACCTGCAGGGGCTGGGCTACGTCGTCGTCATCTGGGAGCTGGCGGCCGATGGCCGTCCCGTCGGCGCCGTCTTCGGCCAGTGCCCGAGCGCCGGGTCGCAGGTGATGCCGGGGAGCATGATCATCCTGCTGGTGTCGAGCGGGTCGGCACCGACCACTGCGTCGCCGACGCCCTGACCCCGGCCGGCGCCGCTACTCCTTCGTCGCCGCCTCCGCGGCCGATGGCCGCGACCGCCCCAGGTTGCCGACGATGATGGCGACCACCGTCACCAGGTAGATCTGCCCTAGGAGACCGTTGGCGACGGCGAGCATCCTCCCCGGCGTGGTCACCGCGGTGAGGTCTCCGTACCCCACCGTCGCTTGGGTCACGTAGCTGAAGTAGACGAAGTCGGCGAACGCCGCGTCCTCGATCTGGGCGAAGAACGGTGTGCCGCCGAGCGTCTCGACGACGGCGTAGATGTTGGCGAACACGAGCCCGATGAGCAGGTAGACACAGAGGGCGCCGAGCACCGTCTCGCCCGTCACCTCGTAGTGCCTGACGAGACGCTGGAGGATGACGACCGGGGCGACGAAGGCGAGCACGGCCTCAAAGCTGCGCGCTATCGCGCGCGACTCTTCGAACGCCCCCGTGACCAGCAGGACCAGGGCCAGCAGGGTGCCGAGGCCGACGACAAGCGCGGCGATGCGCATCACCCGCGGCGACACTAGTGACGCCTTGAAAGTGACGAGGAGCGTGACCGCCTGGACGAGGATCTCGATCGCCAGCACGAACGCGGTTTCGGGCGTCATCACGCCGACGGCGAGGGCGAGCACGATCAGGATGAGGACGATGCCGTAGCTGTCGCCGGCGGCGAT
>DATHSP010000306.1:0-2224 GCA_035464075.1 Thermoleophilia bacterium
CGAAGGTTGTATACAAGCCGGATACTAACCACCAATTCTGCCCACTGTCAACGGTCGCGAGCGCCTTTCTGGCACTGCCGCGATCTGCCCATACCCCGTCTCCGTCCCCGGAACGCAGTCTTACGCCTCCCCCGCTCCCGCCGGTCTACAGCACTGACCGGGGTCCGTGCCGCAACTTGCGGGAGCCGGCGCGGGCACACGCCCGGTCGGTGTAGACTCCGGGAGTCTCCGGACGTGCAGAAGTGAGACTCGGCGTGAGGGACACCCGGCTGCGGCGCTCGCACGGCGCGCGACGCAGCAGGAAGACGAGGCGGGAGCCGTGTGAGGAGATCCACAGGCAGCACGATCCATGGGCCCGACGATGAGAGCGGCGTCGACCCGATCGTCTCCCCCAGGACCCCGACCGATGACGAGGGCCTCACCCAGCTGCGCCGCGCCGTCGGCGACAGATTGCGCGCCGCCCGCGCGTCGAAGGGGCTCTCCCTGCGCGCCCTCGCGAAGAAGAGCGACCTCACCTCGGGGTTCATCTCGCAGATCGAGAACGGCCGCGTGATGCCCTCGATCGCCGCCCTCATCAGGCTCTGTGCTGCCCTGGACATCGAGGTCGGCACGATCCTCTCCGATGCCCTGCCGCGGGGCCGCGTCGTACGGCACGCCGACAGGGCGGTCTACCTCTTTGCCGAAGCCGGCTACCACGACGAGATCGTCTCCTCAGACTCGACCAAGCGACTCGAGGTCATGCGCAGCGTCATCGAGCCCGGCGGCAGCACCGGGCCCGAGCCCTACACCCACGGGTCCGACGTCGAGGTGGCGCTCGTGCTCAAGGGGCGCATCATCGTCGATCTCGGCGATGAACGCTACGAGCTCCGGGCCGGGGACGCGCTCACGTTCCCGGGTGCGCTGCCGCACACGGTGACCAACCCCGGCAAGACCGAGGCTGAGATCGTCTGGTCGCTCACCCCGGCGCGCTACTGACGCGCCGGACGCCACCCCGTCACTCCCCCGGCACCAGGAACGGGTACCGGTAGTCGGTCGGCGGCACGAGCAGCTCCTTCGTCGCCCGTGGGCTGACCCAGCGGATCAGGTTCCACTTCGAGCCGGCCTTGTCGTCGGTGCCCGAGGCGCGGGCGCCGCCGAAGGGCTGCTGCCCGACGACCGCACCGGTCGGCTTGTCGTTCACGTAGAAGTTGCCGGCGGCGTGGCGCAGGCCGTCGGCGGCCTCACGGATCGCCTGGCGGTCGCGGGCGAAGACCGCGCCGGTGAGGCCGTACGGCGTCGAGGTGTCGACGAGGCGCAACGTGTCGGCCCAGTCGGCGTCCTCGTAGACGAACGCCGTCAGCACGGGCCCGAAGAGCTCCTCGCGCATGGTGCGGAACGTGGGGTCCGTCGTCACGATCACAGTCGGGCGCACGAAGTACCCGACGGTGTCGTCGCACTCCCCGCCGACGAGGATCTCGCAGGCCGGGTCGTCCTTCGCGTCCTGGATCGCCTTGGCCTGCGTGGCGAAGCTCGTCGCGTCGATGACCGCGCCCATGAAGGTGGTGAAGTCGGCAACGTCGCCCACGGTGATGCTCTCGACCTCGGCGACGAGGCGCTCGCGCACCGCCGGCCAGAGCGAGCGCGGCACGAAGAGCCGCGAGGCCGCCGAGCACTTCTGCCCCTGGTACTCGAAGGCGCCGCGCACGGTGCCCGCGACGAGGGCCTCGACGTCGGCGGAGGCGTGGGCGAGGATGAAGTCCTTGCCGCCGGTCTCCCCCACGATGCGCGGATAGTCGTTGTAGCGCGCGATGCCGCCGCCGATCGTGCGCCAGATCTCGCGGAAGACGGCGGTGGAGCCGGTGAAGTGCACCCCGCCGAGACGCGGGTCGCCGAGCGCCGGCGCACCGACCTCGGCGCCGCGTCCGTAGACAAGGTTCACGACCCCCGGCGGCAGACCGGCCTCCTCGAGCAGACGGGTGACGTAGTAGGCGCTGAGCATGCTCGTCGAGGCCGGCTTCCACACCACGGTGTCGCCCATCATCGCGGGCGCCGTGGGCAGGTTGCCGGCGATCGAGGTGAAGTTGAAGGGCGTGACGGCGAGCACGAAGCCCTCGAGCGGCCGGTAGTCCATGCGGTTCCAGACGCCGGGGCTCGAGAGGGGCTGGTCGGCGTAGATCTCGGCCGCGTAGGCGGCGTTGAAGCGCCAGAAGTCGATGAGCTCGCAGGCGGCGTCGATCTCGGCCTG
>DATHSP010000307.1:0-2822 GCA_035464075.1 Thermoleophilia bacterium
GTGGTCGTCCAGTTCGGCATCAACGACTCCTGGATCGACGCCGGCGAGGGCCGGCGCGAGCCGCGCCTGAGCCGCGACGAGTACCGCGACAACCTGCGCCACATCGTGCGGACGCTCACGGGCGACGGAGCCCAAGTCGTGCTCATGACGCCCAACCCGATGCGCTGGGTCGCGGGCGGCTACATCGAGGTCTTCCGCGGCCATCCCGGGCTGCTCGACACGGACGCCGAACGCGGCATCGACGAGCTGCTCGATCTCTACGCCCAGGAGATCCGGGACGCGGCGCGCGAGGAGGCCGTGCTTCTGGTCGACGTGCACAGTGCGTTCGAGGAGTACGGGGACGAGGCGGGCCAGTCGGTGCAAGACCTGTTGATGGAGGACGACTGCATCCACCCGAACGCCGCCGGGCAGCGGCTCGTGTGCCGGATGCTGGCCCCCGCGATCGCGCGCCTTGTGCGCAGCTAGCCGGCGCGGTCTTCAGCGGTAGTCCCCCCACGTGCCCCACGATTCGGTGTCGCGGCGGTCGTCGCGCCAGTGGAACCACGCGATCACCGGCGCCTCGTCGAGCTCGGGGTGCGCCGCGGCGAGAGCGTCGTCCCCGTGCCGCATGGCTCCTACCACCATCGGGCGGTAGCGCCGGAAGATGTCGCGGCGCATGGCGCCGGTGCCGAAGACCGGCAATCCTCCCTGGGCCATCATGTGGAGGTCGAGGCGCGGCCCGTCGTCGGCGAGGACCCACTCGCCGAGCACCTCGTCGCGCTCGAGGCGCACCTGCAGCGCACGGAGCGCATCGCGGTCGTACTCGAGGCCGATCGCCAGGAAGAGGTCGCCGGTCCGGTCCGAGTGGGTCAGCGTGTAGCGTCGCGGGGTGAGGGGGCCGGCGCGCAGCACGCCCTCCGCGAACTTGACGTGCAGCCTGGATGCGTCGAACACGGGCAGGCCTTGTCCGTGGGTCGGTCGAGCTCAGGGGGAGGATACCCGCGGCGGCGAAGTCTGCGGCAGAGAGCCTGCCGTGGGCACGGACAGGATCACCCGGCGGCGAGGCCGACATGCGCATCGGCCCGCGCGCCGCACAGCGCCGCCGTGCCCGCGCGCCGCACAGCGCCGCTGCGCCCGCGCGCCGCACCGCTGCGCCGCACGAGGCGCGATAGACTGAGACGACCGCGCGTCCCCGGGGCGCACGACACGACGGATTCACGGAGCGGCTCATGGCGGATCCCCAGGCGCCGACGCAGGCGCGTCCCCACCTCGTCGTCCACACCGTGGCCTCGGTCGACGGCCGCGTCTCCCTCGGCCCCGGTCGCACCGGCTTCGAGGATGTCGGCGACGCGCGCTGGCAGGCGATCTGGGCCTCCGACGTCGATCTGGAGCAGAGCGTGCGCGACCTCGTCGCGAGGTTCCGCCCCCAGGTACTGCTCGAGGGCAGCGGCTCCTTCGTCAGGGAGGGCGACGAGCTCCCGCCGCTGCCCCCCGTCCTCCCGGGCGATGCCGTCGAGAGCGACCCGCTCCAGGACTACCTGCCGGACGCGATCGTCGAGCGCCCCGGCCATCGCGGCTGGTTCGCCGTCGTCGACGGCCGCGGCCGGGTGCGCGCGGGGATGACCGAGTTCCCCGGCTGGGAGGGCTGGCACACTCTGCATCTCGTCTCGCCGGCCGCGCCTCACGAGTTCCTCGCCTTCCTTCGCAAGCGGGGCGTGCCGTACCTCGTGACCGGTGACGAGCGCGTCGACCTTGCCGCGGCGCTGACGAAGCTCGGCACGCTGCTGGGCGTCGAGCGCGTCGTCTGCACGGCGGGGAGCCGGCTGAACGGCGCTCTGCTGCGCGCCGGGCTGGTCGACGAGCTCAGCCTCGTGGTGCTGCCGGCCCTGATCGGCGGCGAGCACACGCCGCACCTGTTCCGCAGCCCCGAGCTCGGGCCGGCCGACCGGCCTGCCTCGCTCGAGCTGATCTCGGTCGACGGCGAGCCGTCCGGGCGCGTGCGACTGCACTACCGGGTCACGGGGTGACGACGTTCGGCGCAGGCGGTGAGGCCGTGAGGAGGGCGGCCGAGGCGGGCGACTCCGGCGTCGTCAAGGCGGCCGCGGCGGGCGACCACGTGGCGATCAGGCCGGCCGAGGCCGACGACTTCGCCGCGATCCTCGCCCTGAACGCCGCCTGGGTGCACTACACGAGCCCTCTGGACGAGGCCGCCCTCCGCGACCTGCACGAGCAGGCGGCCTACCACCGCGTCGGCGAGGTCGACGGCTGCATCGTCGGCTTCCTGCTCGCCGTGGGACCGGGTCAGGGGTACGAGAGCCCGAACTACCGCTGGTTCGCGGCGCGGTCGGACGACTTCCTCTACATCGACCGCGTCGTCGTCGCCGGCGACCGTCAGGGCACGGGCGTCGGGGCCGCGCTCTACGACGACATCGCCGACTGGGCGGTGCGGCACGGGGTCGGGCGGCTCGTGTGCGAAGTCAACGTCGAGCCGCCCAACCCGGTGTCCGATGCCTTCCACGCGCGGCGCGGCTTCGTCGAGGTCGGGACGCAGTGGGTCGCCGGCGGCACGAAGCGGGTGTCGCTGCGGGAACTGACGCTCGGTGCGGGCAGCGAGGCGCCCGCGTGACCGAATGGAGAGGCCGGGCTGCAGGGCGTGGGCCGCGTGGCCGCGGGCGGCGCGAGCCGGAGGAGGGACGCGCCGCAAGCGAGGCGGGTCGCAGGCCGGCGGGCCGGTTCTCGGCCTGGTTGCGCGAGACGCTCGCCGCCGACGCGGCCGGCGCCGCCGTCGACGTGCCCTGCGGCGACTGCGTCGCCTGCTGCACGTCGTCCTACTTCATCCACAT
>DATHSP010000308.1:0-6660 GCA_035464075.1 Thermoleophilia bacterium
TGGCCAGCCGCTGGGAGACCAGCGGCGGGCCACCACGCATTAACGGCTCGCTTGCAGGTTCTTCGGGGCCCTGGGTCCGCTCGTGCGGTCCCCCTACGGTGAGGTAGAGTAGCGTCGTGGTGTCCTATGTGATCAGACGCCTCCTTCAGCTTGTGATCGTGCTCTTCGGCGTGAGCGTGATCACGTTCTTCATGCTGTACGTGATCCCGGGCGACCCCGCGCGCATGCTCGCCGGCAAGAACGCTACAGACGAGAAGATCCAGGAGATCCGCGAGCAGAAGGGCCTCGACAAGCCGATCTATGTGCAGTACGGCGTGTGGATCAGCGGGGTGCTGCAGGGCGACCTGGGCGAGTCCTTCTACCTGCAGCAGGACGTCGCCGAGATGATCTGGGAGAACGCCCCCAACACGATCCAGCTGGCGCTCGCCGCGGTGCTCATCGAAATGCTCGGCGTCCCCCTCGGCATCTACTCGGCGCTGCGCCAGTACACCTTCTGGGACACCGCCTTGACCACCTCGGCGCTCATCATCTGGGGCATCCCCGTGTTCGTGCTCGGGGTGTTCATGCAGTGGTTCTTCGGCCTCAAGCTGACGCAGTGGACCGGGCTCGACATCTTCCCGCTCACCGGCGCCGGCGAGAACGTCCTCTGGGTCGTCCCGGCGTCGTGGGCGAGCCTCTCGACGCTGATCCTGCCGGCGGTCACGCTGGGCCTCCTCGGGGTCGCCTACATCTCGTACATGCAGCGCGCCTCGATGCTCGAGGTGATCCGCGCCGACTACATCCGCACCGCGCGCGCGAAAGGGCTGGGCGAGCGCAAGGTGGTCGGCAAGCACGCCTTCAAGAACGCCGTGATCCCCGTCATGACCATCGCCGGCATCGATCTCGGCGCGCTCATGGGCGGCGCGATCCTCACCGAGACCGTGTTCTCGCGCCCCGGCATCGGGCTGATGATCTTCCAGGCCATCGGCTCGCGCGACGTGCCCGTGGTCGCCGGCGGGGTGCTCTTCGCCACCGTCGTCTACGTGTTCGCCAACCTGTTCGTCGACCTCGGCTACGCCGCGGTCGACCCGCGCATCAGGCTCGAGGAGTAGCGTGGCCGACCGTGAGTTCATCCAGCAGTCCGGGGAGACGCACGGCTCGTCCAACATCGACGAGGTGGCCGGCGTCAGCGGGGTCAGCGAGCTCGACGTCCTCGAGGAGCGCGCCGCGCAGATGGCCGAGCAGGGCGCCGGCGGCGCCAAGCCCCTCGGCCTGTGGGCCGACACCTGGCGCCGCCTCAAGCGCAACCGGCTGGCTCTCGTCGGCCTCGGCATCATCATCGTCTTCATGGTCGTCGGGGTGATCCAGGTGATCGCCTACCCGCTCACCGACGGGCGCGGCCTCACGCCTTACCCGCCGAACCAGCAGAACTACGACCTCTCTCCCGAGGGGCGCGGCTCGCCGCCGAGCGCCTCGCACCCCATGGGCACCGACTACATGGGCCGCGACATCCTCTCGCGCGTCCTGGTCGCGACCCGCATCTCGCTGCTGGTCGGCGTCATCGCCGTCGCCATCGCCCTCGTGATCGGCCTCGTCGCGGGGCCGGTGTCCGGGTACTACGGGGGGGCCGTCGACAGCGTGATCATGCGCCTCGCCGACGTCTTCTTCGCCTTCCCCTACATCCTCTTCGTGCTGCTCATCATGACCGTGCTCGGCCCCGGCTTCGTCAACGTCTTCCTCGCCATCGGCATCCTCGGCTGGGCGAGCTTCGCCCGTCTCGTGCGCGGCCAGGTGCTGAGCGTCAAGGCGATGGAGTACGTCGAGGCCGCCCGCGCCCAGGGCGCGACCGACCTGCGCATCATCTTCCGCCACGTGCTCCCCAACAGCATGGCCCCCGTCTACGTCACCATCGCCATGGCGGTCGGCGGCGCCATCGTCACCGAGGCCGCGCTGAGCTTCCTCGGCATCGGTATCCAGGCGCCCAACGCGAGCTGGGGCAAGATGATCGCCGACACGCTCACCTACCTGTGGGCGGGCAGCTGGTGGATGGTCGTCTTCCCGAGTGTCGCGCTGACGCTCACCGTCTTCGGCTTCATCTCCTTCGGCAACGGCCTGCGCGACGCCACCGACCCCAAGCTCAAGGAGTAGGCGTGACCGAACGACTGCTCGAGGTCACCGACCTCTCGACCCACTTCTTCACCCACGCCGGCGTGGTCAAGGCGGTCAACGGGGTGAGCTTCACCCTCGACCGGCAGGAGACGCTCGGCATCGTCGGCGAGTCCGGCTCGGGCAAGACGGTGGCCGCGCTCTCGGTGATGCGCCTGATCCCCGACCCCCCAGGCAGGATCGTCGAGGGCTCCATGATGCTGCGCGGCCGCGACCTGCGCGAGCTCTCCGACGACGAGATGCGCCAGGTGCGCGGCAACGACATCGCGATGATCTTCCAGGACCCGATGACCAGCCTGAACCCGGTCTTCAAGATCGGCGACCAGATCGCCGAGGCGATCATGCTGCACCAGGACAAGGGCAAGGACGAGGCCTGGCGCCTCGCCGCCGAGCTGCTCGAGCGGGTCGGCATCCCCGACGCCAAGAACCGCGTCAAGCAGTACCCCTTCGAGTTCTCCGGCGGCATGCGCCAGCGGGCGATGATCGCCATGGCGATCTCCTGTAACCCCGACATCCTCATCGCCGACGAGCCCACCACGGCGCTCGACGTCACCATCCAGGCGCAGATCATCGAGGTCGTCCAGGAGATGCAGGAGCAGTTCCACTCCGGCGTGATCCTCATCACCCACGACCTCGGCGTGGTCGCCGAGCTCGCCGACAAGGTGATGGTCATGTACGGCGGGCGCACGGTCGAGTACGGCTCCATAGACCAGGTCTTCTACGACCCGCACCACCCCTACACATGGGGCCTGCTCGGCTCGCTGCCGCGTCTCGACCTCGTCGAGAAGACGCGGCTCACGCCGATCAAGGGGCAGCCGCCCGACCTTATTCTGCTGCCCGCCGGCTGCCCGTTCAGCGGGCGCTGCGCCTACGAGCGCGCGGAGTGCCGCGACAACTGGCCGGCACACGAGCTCATCGAAGAGGGGCACGGCGTGAACTGCTGGATCGCGCGCGCCGAGCGCGAAGAGATCCGCGCCGCCCTGCCGCACTTCAGGAGCGCGGTCGCATGAGCCTGCTCGAGGTCCACAACCTCAAGAAGCACTTCCCCATCAAGAGCGGGGTGCTCAAGCGCACGACGGGGCACGTCTACGCGGTCGACGACATCTCGTTCCACGTCGAGCAAGGTGAGACCCTCGGCCTCGTCGGCGAGAGCGGCTGCGGCAAGTCGACCGCCGGGCGCAGCATCCTGCGCCTGATCGCGCCGACCGCCGGCAAGATCACCTTCGAGGGCATCGACGTGATGCGCGCCTCGCGAGCCGAGATGCAGCGCCTGCGCCGCGACATGCAGATCATCTTCCAGGACCCGTACGCGTCGCTGAACCCGCGCATGCGCATCCGCCACATCGTCGGCGAGCCGCTGCGCATCCACGGCATCGGCACCGAGGACGAGCAGCGCAAGCGGGTCTTCGAGCTGCTCGAGATCGTCGGCCTCAGCGTCGAGCACGCCGAGCGGTACCCGCACGAGTTCTCCGGCGGGCAGCGTCAGCGCATCGGCGTCGCCCGTGCCCTGGCCCTCAACCCGAAGCTCATCATCTGCGACGAGCCGGTGAGCGCCCTCGACGTCTCGATCCGTGCCCAGGTCATCAACCTGCTCGAAGACCTGCAGGACGAGTTCGACCTCACCTACATGTTCATCGCCCACGACCTCTCGGTGGTCAAGCACATCTCCGACCGCGTGGCCGTCATGTACCTCGGCAAGATCGTCGAGATCGCCGGCAGCGACGTGATGTACGACTACCCCCAGCACCCCTACACCGAGGCCCTGCTCTCGGCCGTGCCGATCCCCGACCCGCACACCGAGCGCGCCCGCCGACGCATCATCCTCGAGGGCGACGTGCCGAGCCCCGCCAACCCGCCCAAAGGCTGTGTCTTCCACCCGCGCTGCCCGCGCGCGCAAGAGATCTGCACCTCTGCGATGCCGCAGCTGGTGACCGCGGGGAGCCACGTCGGCGGGCACCACGAGGTCGCCTGCTACTTCCCGGCCCGTTTCGACAGTGGGTCGCGCGTGGTCCACGCACAGCCGTTCATGGACGCCATGCCGCGCGGCAGTGCGCCGGGGAGCGCTCCCGTCGCGTCCGCGTGAGGCCCGCCGTGCGTCTGCACCTTCGATCGAGCCTGTCTTTCGTCCTGTTCGCCGCGCTGGCGCTGCTCGTCGTGGCGTCGGCCGGCTGCGGGGACGACGGCGGCGATGCCGCGGTCCCGAGCGCCTCGCCGTCGCCAGCCGAGGCGGTCCTCGCCTGGGTCGAGGGCGAGCCGGTCACCCAAGCCGACGTCGACCTGGTGCTGGCCGAAGCGCGCCTCGCCGGCGAGGCCGGCGATGAGCAGGCGGCGCTCGACGAGGCCATCGGCCGCGTCCTCGTGCGGCACGAGGCCGAGCGCCTCGGCATCACCGTCGACGACGCCGCCCTCGAGGCCCGTCTCGGCGAGATCCGCGACCGGCTCGGCGGGGAAGACGCGCTGACCGCCCGCCTGCAGACCGCGGTCATGACCCGCGAGCAGCTCCGTCTGGGCGCCGCCTACGGTCTTCTCCGCGAGCGCCTCCGCGACCAGAAGTTCGCGGGGGAGAGCGCCGCCGACGAGGCGGTGCGGCGCTTCTACGACGAGAACCGCGAGACACTCTTCACCGAGCCCGCCGCGGTGAAGCTCGGCAGCATCCTCTTCCGCGGCGAGAACGCGGCCAAGGGCGTGGCCGCGAAGCTGCGCGCCGGCCAGCCGTTCGACGAGATGGCGCGCCGGTACAGCATGGACCCCGAGAGCAAGGCCAACGGCGGCCTGCTGGGATGGGTCCAGGAGGCGTCGCTCCCCGAGCCGCTGGCGCAAGCCGTCCAGGGGCTGAAGCGCGGCGAGCTCTCCGCGGTCACCGCCGGGCCGGGCGGATGGTTCATCCTCAAGCTCTACGATCGCCGCGCGGCGCAGACGAGGACCTTCGCCGAGGTCGAGGGCGAGCTGCGCGTCGAGCTCGACCGGCGCGAGCGCTTGCAGGCGCTCGAGGGCTGGCTCGAGCGCGAGCGCGAGCGCGTACAGATCGAGCGCGCCGGCGGCTGAGACACCGCGCCCGCCGTTGAGGCCGCTGGTCGCCGTTGAGGCCGCTGCCCGTCGCTGAGGCTGTGCCACGATGACTGAGGCGGCGCGCCGGCGGACGGTGCGGAGCCCGACCGCCGGGCGGCACCCAAGGGCCGGCCGGCAGCCCGCCGCGACGCACCTGCCGGCTGTCGCGGCTCATCCGCCGGCGTGCCGTGAGCGCTTGGTATACTCGGCCGACAGCGAAGCCAGGGGTCCCTCATGAAGAACGCGCTCATCGTGCTGGCCGTCGTGGCCCTCGTGGTGCTCACGCTCGGCCTCTTCAATCGCGAGGCCAGCGTCGACGTCGATTACGTCGTCGGCGTCTGGCGGTCGGTCAACGTCTTCTGGCTCTTCGCCATCGCCGCGGGCGTCGTGGTCGCCGCGGGCCTTCTCGGCGCCTCGCTCGCTCGCGCCCGAGGCTGGCGCGAGAGGGGCAAGCTCGAGAAGGAGCTGCTCGAGGTCTACCGCCGTCTGCGCGCCGTCGAGGCTCAGCTCGAGCAGGTCGCGGGGGCGGCCGGTGTCGCGGCGGCGGTCGTCGAGGCACAGACGGTGGCGGCCGCGACCCCTGCCGCCGAGGCCGTGGAGGCGGTCACCCAGGCCGGCCGGGCCGGCGAGGGCGCGACTGCGGTGACCACACCCGCGGAGACGCCGACCGCGGTCACCGAGGCGGCCGAGGCGAGGACCGCGGTCTCCGAGGCGGCCGTAGAACCGACCGCGGTCTCCGAGGCGGCCGAAGAACCGACCGCGGTCACCGGGGCGGCCGAGGCCGTGACCGAACAGCGCCCGGCGGGCGCAGGCGCGGACGAGGCACCGACCGCCGTCTCAGAGGTGCCCGAGGCCTTGACCGACGAGCGCCCGGGGGCCGAAGGCCCGGACGAGACGGGCGCGTAGCCGGCCGGGCGGGCCGCCGCAGGCGGCCGGGCCCCGGCCCCCGTGCAGCCCGCTGGACCCCTCGCGCGTCCGTCTGCGCGTCGCGCTACACTGGAGCCCGTGACGGGCTCCCTCAACGCTGCCACCTGGCGCATCGCCCCCGTGGATCTCGCGGCCGTGCACGCCGTCGCCGACGGGCTCGGCGTCAGCGCGACGCTCGCCGAGATCCTCGTGCGGCGTGGGTTCGCCGACCTCGAGGCGGCGCGCGCCTTCCTGCACCCCGACCACCTGCTGCACAGCCCGTACCTCATCGACGGCATGGCCGCGGCGCGACGCCGCATCGACCGCGCCCTGCAGCGGGGCGAGGCGATCGCCGTGCACGGCGACTACGACGTCGACGGCATCACCGCGACCTTCCTCCTCGTCGAGGTCCTGCGCGACCTCGGCGGCGACGTGCGCTGGCACCTGCCCAACCGCTTCAGCGAGGGCTACGGCGTCGCGCTCGAGACCGTCGAGGAGATGGCCGCGGCCGGGGTGCGGCTGCTGGTCACCGTCGACTGCGGCATCACGGCGCGCGCCGAG
>DATHSP010000309.1:0-3149 GCA_035464075.1 Thermoleophilia bacterium
GGCACGCCGCCGGCGCCCGCCCCCGGGCTGCCGGTGCGGCCGCCGGTCCTCTGCCCGGGCTGCACGCACCGCTCGGTCTACGCCGTCCTGCGCCGCCGGCGCCTCGCCGCCCTCGGCGACATCGGCTGCTACACGCTCGGCGCCCTGCCGCCGCTGCTCGCCCTCGACAGCTGCCTCTGCATGGGGGCCAGCATCGGCATGATGGCCGGCTTCAACGCGGCGCTCGGGCGCAAGGCCGCCGCCGCGGTCATCGGCGACTCCACCTTCTTCCACTCCGGGGTCACGCCGCTCATCGACGCGCGCTACAACGAGAGCCAGGGCCTCGTGCTCGTGCTCGACAACCGCACGACGGCCATGACCGGCCATCAGGGCCACCCCGGGACGGGGCGCCGGGCCGACGGCAGCGAGGGCCCGGCCGTCGACATCGGCGCGCTGTGCGAGGGCATCGGCGTGCGCTGCACCACCGTGGACGCGACCGACTACGACGCGCTCGACTCCGCCATCGCCGACGAGGCCGAGAGGCCGGGGCTCGGCGTGGTCGTGGCCCGCGCCCCCTGCATCCTCATGACGCGCCGCACGCCCGGCGCGGTCGTCGTCGACGCCGAGCGCTGCAACCTCTGCGGGCTCTGCCTCGACCTCGGTTGCCCGGCGCTGGCCCCGGGCGAGGGCGCGATCACCATCACCGAGCGGTGCTCGGGCTGCGGCCTCTGCGTCGAGATATGCCGCCGCGGCGCGCTGTCTTACCACGAGACGGAGACCGGTCCGTGAACGGCACCACGACCGTCTCGATCGTCGGGGTCGGCGGCCAGGGCATCCTGCTGGCCGCGGCCGTGCTCGCCGAGGCGGCGATGGCCGAGGGGCTCGACGTCAAGGCGAGCGAGGTCAAGGGCATGGCCCAGCGCGGCGGCAGCGTCCTCAGCACGGTGCGCTTCGGCAAGCGCGTATGGTCGCCGGTCGCGCGCCACGCCGAGGTCGTGATCGCCACCGAGCGACTCGAGGGGCAGCGCGCCCTCGGCCTGCTCGCGCCGCGCGGCGCCCTCGTCTGCGCGACGACGCGCATCGACCCGGGCAGCGTGCTGCGTCGCGAAGAGGCGTACCCGGACGATCTCGAGGCGCAGGCCGCCGCCCGCGGCCTGCGCCTCGTGCTCGTCGACGCCGACGGCCTCGCCCGCGAGGCGGGCACGGTCCGTGCCGCCAACGTGGTCCTTCTCGGCGCCGCCAGCCGCGTGCTGCCGTTCGCGCCCGAGTCGTGGGCGCGCGGCCTCGCCGCCGCCGTGCCCGCGAAGATCCGTGAGGTCAACGAGCGTGCCTTCGCCCTCGGTCGCGAGGCCGCTCCCGCCCAGGAGGTGTAGGAGCTTGAAGGTCACGCAGCTCACCGTCTTCCTCGAGAACCGCAGCGGCCGCCTCGCCGAGGTCGCCGACCTGCTGGGCAGGGAGGGCATCAACATCCGCGGCTTCTCGACCACCGAGGCGGCCGAGTACGGCATCGTGCGCCTCATCGTCACCGACCCCGACAGGGCGCGCGACCTGCTGCACGGTGCCGGCTTCACGACCCACTTCTCGCAGGTGATCTGCGTGAAGGTGCCGGACGAGCCCGGCGGCCTCGCCCGGGTGCTCGACGAGCTGGCCGCCGCCGACGTCTCCATCGACTACCTCTACAGCATCTCGTTCATGAACATCTGCTTCGCCGTGCGCGACATCGACCGCGCCATCGAGCTGCTCAAGGACAAGGTCACACTCATGACCGACGACGAGGTGCGGGCGCTGTGAGCGCCGCTGCCGCGGTGCGGCCGCCACGCGACCCCGACGAGGCCGGTGGCTGGTACTGGGACCCGCGCGCCGAGCGCCTGTCGGTCGACGAGTTGCGCGACGTGCAGATGCGGCGCCTGCAGGCGACGCTGCGGCAGGCGATGGAGCACGTGCCCTTCTACGCCCAGCGTTTCGGCGAGGCCGGGGTCACGGCCGCCGACCTCGACTGCCCGGGGGCGGTCGCCGACCTGCCGTTCACGGTCAAGACCGACCTGCGCGACAACTACCCCTTCGGGATGTTCGCCGTGGTGCGCGAAGAGGTCGTCCGCGTCCATGCCTCGTCGGGCACGACCGGCAACCCGACGGTCGTCGGCTACACGCGCGACGACATCCATACCTGGTCCGAGCTGATCGCCCGCACGCTGGCCGCCGGCGGGCTCGGGCCGGGCGACCTCCTGCAGAACGCCTACGGGTACGGCCTTTTCACCGGCGGCCTGGGTCTGCACTACGGGGCCGAGCTGCTGGGCTGCACCGTCCTGCCGATCTCCGGCGGGCAGACCGAGCGCCAGGTCAAGCTCATGCGTGACTTCACGGCCACGGGCCTCGCCTGCACGCCCTCGTACGCGCTGTATCTGGCCGAGGCCGCCCGCGACCGCGGCCTCGAGCCCGACGACCTGCCGGTGCGCGTCGGCTACCACGGGGCCGAGCCCTGGAGCAACGAGATGCGCGTGCAGATCGAGGCCGGGCTGGGCATCGACGCCCTCGACATCTACGGGCTCTCCGAGATGGGCGGGCCGGGCGTCGCCTACGAGTGCCTCTGCAAGAACGGCATGCACGTCAACGAGGACCACTACCTGGTCGAGATCGTCGACCCCGACACGCTCGCCCCGCTGCCCGAGGGCGCGGTCGGCGAGCTCGTCTTCACGACCCTGTCGCGTCGCGCCCAGCCGCTGATCCGCTACCGTACGCGCGACCTCTGCAGCCTCATCTACGAACCCTGCGCCTGCGGGCGGACGAGCGCCCGCATGACAAAGCCGGTCGGGCGCAGCGACGACATGCTGATCATCCGGGGCGTCAACGTCTTCCCGAGCCAGATCGAAGAGGTGCTCATGTCGCTGCCCGACATCGAGCCCCACTACCAGATCGTCGTCGACCGCAAGGGCCATCTCGATGTCGTCGAGGTCTGGATCGAGGTGGCGGAGGAGATCTTCCCCGAGACGATGGGCGGCCTCGAGCGCTTCGAGCGCGGCGTGGCGAAGCGCATCTACGAGGTGCTCGGCATCCAGGTGAAGGTCAGCCTCAAGGAGCCGCGCGCGATCAAGCGCTCCGAGGGCAAGGCGGTGCGCGTCATCGACAAGCGCAAGCTGAACTAGTCGCGAGGGGCGGGGGGCGGCGGGGAC
>DATHSP010000310.1:0-1506 GCA_035464075.1 Thermoleophilia bacterium
TCGACGAGCCCGGCCGCCGTGTAGTCGTCGTCGGGGTAGTAGCTGGCGAGGCCGGCGCCGCGCTCGAGGAGGAGCTCGAGGCCGAGCGCCGCGTAGCGCTCGGCCACCGCCGGCACGAGCGCGACGCGGGTCTCCCCCGCCGTCACCTCGCGCGCGACCCCGAGCCGTGCCGCCATGCGTCCTCCTCACTCCGCCGTCGCCGCGTGGACTTCCCCCTACCCGCGCGCGGGAAACGCAGAGGGCGAGCGGAAGACGAGCGGCGGCCGTGACGCGGCTGGTCTGACCGGGGAGCGTCCGACGACGCGCGCGACGAAGCCGGTCAGACCGAGATGCGCCGCACGGCGACTGGGACGATCAGACCGGCCGGCGCCTCGCGGGGACCGACGGGCGGCCGGTCAGTCCGGGAGCCGCCGAACGGCGACCGACACGCGGCCGTTCAGTCCGGGAGCCGGCGAACGGCGACCGACACGGAGTCGAGGCCGACATGCGTGGTCAGCACGGCGCCTGCCCTGACGATGGGCACACCGTCGAGGCCGAGGCCGCGCGCGAGACGGTCGGCGCAGAGGGCGGCGCCGGCCTCGTCGCCGCTGTGGACGACCATGGCCTTGGCCTGGTGGCCGCCGGCCCAACGCAAGGCGCGACGCACGGCGGCCTGCATGGCGCGGTCGTAGCCGAGCGCGACGCCTCCCTTGCCGGCCTTGCCGGTCTCGTCGAAGACGATGATCGGGGCCAGCCCGAAGCGCTTGATGGTCTTGGCCAGGCGCGGGCTGACGCGGCCGCCGCGCACGGCGAAGTCGAGTGACGAGACGCTGCCGAACACCTTCACCTCGCGCTTCGCACGCTCGGCGACGGCGACGGCCTCGTCGAGGTCGGCGCCGGCGGCGATGGCGTCGCCGACCGCCTGGACGACGAGGCCGGCGCCGACCGACACGGTGCAGCTGTCGACGACGCGCACGCGCTGCGGGTCGACTTCGCGCGCCGCGGCGGTGGCGGACTGCACGGTGCCGGACATGGCCCCCGCGATGTGGATCGAGACGATGCCCTCGCGGTACTCGAGCAGGCGCCGGTAGGTCTCGACGAAGTCGCCGACCGCGGGCTGCGACGAGCGCGGCACCGCGGTCGTCGCCTCGAGCCGGCGCACGTACGCGTCGAGCGTGACGTCGACACCGTCGAGGTACTCCTCCTCGCCGATCGACAGGGTCAGGGGTACGGCGACGACGCCGAGGCGGAAGACGTCCTCCTCAGGGAGGTCGGTCGTCGAATCGGTGACGATGGCGAGGCTGGCCTCGCGCCCGGCGAGCTGCTGCAGCACCATGTCGTCGATCTTGCTCTGCTCGACGGCACCGAGCTCGGCCAGTGCGGTGAGGAAGCGCTGGGGCTCGTTGGTGAGGATGTGGACGCGCAGGCGGTCGTCGCCGCCGGCGACGACGAGCGACTCACCGAGCGCGGCGACCGCGGCGCTGACCGCGCCGCGAGCCAGAGGGGTCTCGTCGCGGGCCACGAGCA
>DATHSP010000311.1:0-4621 GCA_035464075.1 Thermoleophilia bacterium
CCGCCGACTCGGCCGCGCGACGGGGCGCGCCCATCGACGCGATCCTCCAGGCCGCCACCCGGTCGATCGCCCAGTACGGCCTGCAGGACGTGAGAGTGGCGGATGTCGCCCGCGAGGCGGGCACATCGAGCGCCGTGGTGCGTCGCGCCTTCCGCACCAAGGAGGCATTGCTCCTTGCCTGTTTCGAGTGGGCGGAGGAACAGCTCGCGGCGCAGGTGGAGCGACTGATGGCCGCCGAGGACGACCCGCTGCGGCGCCTGCGGGGGCTCATGGAGCTCTCGCTGGCGAGTCCGGGTCCCCTCCGCGATGAGTACCGCCTCTGGCTCGAGGTCTGGGTCAAAGTGCGCGAGCGGGTCCACGAGCTCGACGAGACCGACGTCTTCTACACTGCTCACGATGCTCTCCTGGAGGTCATCCGGCAGGGGCGCGCGATGGGCGTGTTCAAGCCCGTGGCGAGCGCCGAGACGATCGCCGAGGCGATGATCGCGCTCAGCGACGGCCTGGCCTACAAGATGGCCGAGGGCTACTGGGAGATCACCGTGACGCGCAGCCGCGAGCTCCTGCACCTCTTCTGCGAGCAGATGCTCGGCTTGGCGCCCGGCGCGCTGTCTGAGTAGGGCGTGTTGCCGGCGGCGGCAGTCGACGCGCGGCGAGCCAGACCAGTGTGCCCGCCCCGAGCAGGCGCCTGAAGGGGTTCACGCCGCGCAGGAGCTCGTCCACGGCCCACGCCGCCAGCACGACCGCCGAGGCGGCATCGAGGACGCGCCGCGGGACGCCCTCAGGGGCCAGGCGGGCAAGCAGCCAGAGCGCCGGCCAGATGAGCGCGCGGGCGTTGGGCGGTTGCCCGACGACCAGCGTGGCGTCATGACGACTACGGAAGAGCCAGTCGACAACGCCTGCGGGGGATCCCGGCGGCTCGGTGTCGTTGACCACCCCGCCCTCCTCGACGCGGTCCTCGAGTGAGGTGGTGGAGGCGGCGGGAATCGAACCCGCGTCCACGGGTGCCTCGGCGGAGTCTCTACAAGCTTAGCCGGCGCTTTTCATCTCGCTCGCGGCCCCCGCGTCGGCCGGGTGCCGGTCGCCAGCCTCGATCAGTCTCGAGCCCGCCCGGTCGAAGCCTGCCGGGCGCACTCCAGTCCGCTTACTGACGCCACGACCCCGGTCGCGGACGCTCCGGGCGTGACGGGCGCCTAAACTAGTTAGGCAGCCAGCGCGAGATTACTCTCGGCAGATGGTGTGTCCCGGCTGTTTAACGAGGCCTCCGGGAACCTCGGCTTGCTGCTCCGACCGCGGTCTGCCCATGTCGAAACCGATCGCCCCCACATGAAGCTCACGCACGTCTGAGTATACCACCCAGGTCCCTATCGGACCGCACGGTGCTGGGGGATCCGGGGCGCGCGGCGGCACGGCCGCGCGCGGCGGCCCGGTCCGGAGAGTGTGCGGTCGGTCAGTCCTCGACGGTCTGCACTTCGCGCCGCTCGCGACGGCGGAAGTACATGTTGCGGCAGAGCGGCGCCTCGTCGCAGGCGTAGCAGCTCTGGACGGCGACGGAGCACTGCGGCAGCGGCTGGCGCACCGCCTTGACCGTACCGAAGCCACCCTTGCCGCGCTCGATGCTCTCGAAGAGCTCGAGCTCGATCTCGTGCGGGAAGACCTTCTCGATGCACCCGAAGAAGGTGCGGCCGTCCTCTTTGAACGCGTAGAGGAACCGGCAGTTCATACTGAGACAGGCCGCCGGGTAGACGACCTTCTCGCAGAGTGCGGAGCACTCGTGACACTCAAGCAGTTCTTCAGCCAACAGTATCAGCCTCCTGAAGACAGCGAAACGGCCGGCACTTCGTCAGCCGGCCCGACGGCAGGGTAGCACAGAACGACGCGGAACGGAAGGGCTGATGCGCGAATCGTTAGGTTCTATGCAGCGACGCGCCCCTTCCCCCCGGCCTGCGGCACGTTGACAGGCGCCGGTCGTCGCGGCGAGAATCGACGCAATCTGCACCGGGGCTGTCCGATTCCGTGCCTGCAACGTCGTCGCCGGCGACGCGGGCTGACCCGGGCCCGCAGACCCCGACCTCCAGGAGGTGCTGCAGCGACATGGACGCGCTCGATCTCTCCCGGCTCCAGTTCGCCTTCACGGTCGGCTACCACTTCATCTTCGTGCCGTTCAGTATGGGGCTCGCCCTCATGGTCGTCCTCGCCGAGCGCCGCTACTACAAGAGCGGCGTGCCGGCGCACATGGCGGCCTCCAACTTCTGGATCAAGCTCTTCACGGCGACCTTCGCGATCGGCGTCGCGACCGGGATCACGATGGAGTTCGCCTTCGGCACCAACTGGGCCAACTACTCGCGCTTCGTCGGCGACATCTTCGGGTCGCTGCTCGCCGCCGAGGGCCTCTTCGCCTTCTTCCTCGAGTCGACCTTCCTCGGCATCCTGCTCTTCGGCCGCAAGCGCGTGTCCCGGGGCTTCTACTACGCCTCGGCGTGGCTGGTGCTGATCGGGGCCCACCTGTCGGCGGTGTGGATCCTCATCGCCAACTCGTGGCAGCACACGCCGCGCGGCTTCGCGATCGAGGAGGGGCGCGCCGTGCTCACGAGCTTCTGGGAGGCGGTCTTCAACCCGTCCTCCCTGCCGCGCCTCACGCACACCGTCGTCGCCACGTGGGTGATGGGCGGGTTCGCGATCGCCGCCATCGCCGCCTGGTACCTTCTCAAGGGCCGCCACGTGCGCCTGGCGCGCTCGTGGATGACCACCGGGCTCATCCTCGGGCTCGTGACCGCCGCGGCGATGCCGTTCGTCGGTCACTGGCACGCGGTGCAGGTCGCCGAGGAGCAGCCCATCAAGATGGCGGCCTTCGAGTCGGTCTGGGAGACGGAGGGCAACTCGACCCTCTGGCTCTTCGGCTGGGTGCGCGACGGCGGTCGGGAGGTCGTCGGGCTCGGCATCCCGAGCGGGCTCAGCCTCATGCTCGGCCTCGACCCCGCCCACGAGATCACCGGCCTCTCGAGCGTTCCCCCCGAGGACCGGCCGCCGGTACAGCTGACCTTCCAGGCGTACCACCTGATGATCGCCACCGGCTTCCTCATGATCGGCCTGCTGGCGCTCGCGCTGACCATGCACGCCCTCGGGCGTCTCGAGCGGAGCCGGTGGATGTTGTGGATCCTGGTCTTCGCCGTCTTCTTGCCGCAGATCGCCATCCAGATGGGCTGGGCCGCGACCGAGGTCGGGCGCCAGCCCTGGATCGTCCAGGGGCTGCTGCGCACCGTCGACGGCGTCTCGCCGACGGTCTCGGCCGCCGAGGTCGGCACGACGCTCGCCCTGTTCGCCGTCGTGTACCTGCTCCTCTTCATCGGCTGGGTGCGGGTCGTCTTCGGCATCATCCGCAAGGGGCCCGACGACGTCGCCACGATGCTCGGCGGGGCCGCGGCCCCGGAGCCCGTGCCCGTGGCCGCCGAAGAAGGACCGCGACCCGCCGGGGCCGGAGCCCCGGCCAGGTGAGGGGGGTGCCGAGATGACGCTCGCAGACGTCTGGTTCGTGCTCGTCGCCGTGCTCCTCACCGGGTATGCCGTCCTCGACGGCTTCGACCTCGGCGCCGGCGTGCTCTACCCGTTCCTCGGGCGCACCGAGGAGCAGAAGGCCACCATCCGTGACACCATCGGCCCGGTCTGGGACGGCAACGAGGTCTTCCTCGTCGCCGGCGGCGGGGCGCTCTTCGCGGCCTTCCCGCCGGTCTACGCGATGACCTTCAGCGGCTTCTACCTGGCCATCATGCTCTTCCTCTTCGGCCTGATCTTCCGTGCCGTCTCCATCGAGTTCCGCCACCGCGACGAGAAGTGGGCGCGGCTCTGGGACGCCGGCTTCTTCGTCGGCAGCCTGCTGCCGGCGCTGCTCGCCGGCGTCGCCCTCGGCAACGTCATCCGCGGCGTGCCGCTCGACGCCAACGGCGACTACATGGGCACCTTCCTCGAGCTCCTCAACCCCTACAGCCTGCTGATCGGCGTCACCGGGCTCGCCCTCTTCACCACCCACGGCGCCGCCTGGATCGCGCACAAGTCGGAGGGCGTCCTCCAGCGCCGTGCCTCACGGGTGAGGCTGGCCGGGTACGTCGTCTTCCTCCTGCTGGCGGCCGCCAGCACCGTGGTGACCTTCATCGCCGTGCCGCGCGCCAGCGACAACGTCGTCGGCAGCCCGGTCGGCTGGGCGTTCATCGCCCTGCTCGCGGCGGCCGCGGTCTACACGCTGTGGCAGATCGGCGCGCGAGCCGACCTCAAGGCGTTCCTGGGGACGGCGGCGACCGTCGTCGCGCTCGCCGGCGTCGCCGCGGTCGGCAACTTCCCCGACATCGTGCCGGCGCGCGACACGGCGCCGGAGACGAGCCTCACGGTGGCCAACTCTTCGTCGAGTGACCTCACGCTGACGGTGATGCTCGTCGTGGCCATCATCGGCCTGCCGCTGGTCGCGACCTACACGATCATCGTGTACCGCACGTTCACGGGCAAAGTGAAGGCCGGCGAAGGGTACTGAGGCCGGCTCCGGGGGCTGTCTCGCAGCTCTGAGGCGGTCTCGCGGCTCCGATGCTGCCCGAGCGGAGGCGACGTCGCGGCGGCCCCCCGAGCGGACACGCTC